>NZ_JBGQOJ010000008.1:0-145572 GCF_052119585.1 Pseudogemmobacter sp. W21_MBD1_M6
GGCGGATTGATCCATCACTCGGACCGCGGCGGGCAATATTTGTCCATTCGATACACCGAGCGTTTGGCCGAAGCTGGCATCGAACCATCGGTCGGCAGCGTTGGTGACAGCTACGACAACGCCCTCGCGGAAACCATGAACGGTCTCTACAAAACCGAGCTGGTTCACCGCCAGGGCCCATGGCGCAACATGCAGGATCTGGAAATGGCCACCTTCGGCTGGGTCGACTGGTTCAACAACCGGCGCCTGCTTGGACCCATCGGAAACATCCCGCCAGCAGAGGCCGAAGACAATTACTATGCACAGCGCGACGTGTTCGATATGGTCGCGTGAAATGAAGCTATAGGTCTCCGATAAACTCGGAGCGATTCAGATTGTTATTTCTGCGAGAAGCCTTTGAGGAATTATCGCCGTATTTTTTTCGCCTAAAGGCTCGATTAGGTTCTGTTTCGCCGTGTGACGGATCGCCTTGTGCGTGCCTTTTCCGTTGACACCAGTCGCCAGCGTATGGACTCGACCACGCTGCGTTTGGCCATGCGCAGTTTGACGTGGCTCGGGATCGTCGTTGAGACCATTTCGAAACTCGCGCGCGAACTTGCGCGGTTTCATCCCGCGCTGCATGCGCTGATCGATGGCTATATCATCCGGATATGCGTTGCTGGTTCAGGTTCTGCATGAGCAGTTCGAGGTTACGGAAGAAGAGGAGGGCGATATGCCCCCGGCAATTGCCACCCCGCGCAAACCAGGGGATATGCCTTGCGACGGCATCAGTACCCGGCCGATCCGGATGCCAGTTACAATGCGCACAGGGGTTTGGGCTATATGGCGCAGATCGTTGAAACCTACGCCGAGGATGATGACCCTGCGCATGAAACGGCCCCCTCTGTCGCCCGATCTGATCACCCATGTGGCGGTTCACAAGATGACGGTGCATGACGGACACTGGCTGCCAGATGCACTGGACGATCTTGCTGATCGTTCGCTCGCGCCGAAAGTGTTGTTGGCCGATTCCCACTATGGCTCGGCTGACAACATGACCTTGGCCCAAAGGTGTAGCATCGATCTGACGGCACCGGCACGGACGGCCAAAGGCGGCTCTTCTGGGCGCCTGACCCTCGATGAGGTCGGTCTGGTGCTGGAGTGTCCCAGCGGTCTCGCACCGGCCTCAACGGCAGCGTTGATTTCACGCTCGAGGTCAGCACATGGGAAGGCGTGAACTCTGTTCTTCTGGATCGTCCCCAGCGCGCGTTCCGCTATGCCGATTATGGCGTTCCAGACCAGCATACGACCTTCCTTGGGGGCAATGGCAAATGGCTTGCGCAGAACCCCGAGACCGCCCTCGCCTTTGTGCAGGCCGCGCAGCGCGGCTATGATTTTGCGACCCGTAACCCCCAAGAGGCCGCAGAGATTCTGATTGCAGAAACGGCAGGCATGCTGACGAATCCCGATCTGGTACGGGCCTCGATGGCGGCCTTGGTCGATGGCGGCTATCTGCAAGACCCCGACGAACCTGTCGGCCTGATCGACGACGCAATGTTCGCCAACATCACCGGGTTTCTGTTTGAGGCCGGTATCATGCGCGGCGAAGACGGCAGACCGCTTGATGTCATGCCCGATGTGTCGAACTGGTTTACCAACGCGTATCTGGCGCAGGCAGACTGAAGATTGACGCGGAATGACAGGTGGCATTGATGTGCCATCTATCATGTCTCTTGGCGCGGTTTCAGGGGCCGCTTCTGGCCGGCGAAGCCGCAAGGCTCCACCGGCCAAACCATTGTTAAACCTTCACGTGGTTCTTCGCCAACACGTGATAGATAGCGCCGCCAAGGAGTGCGCCAATCACCCAGTTGAAGCCGGACAATATTGCGAACCACGGAATCCAGACGGTCGCGACAGAGAAGATCGCCGCGACGCCGAACGCCTTGACCGCGACGCTGTTCCAGCCGTTGTCATAGTGATAAATCCCGCTCTCCATATTGTAGAGATCAGCTTCGTTTAGCTGCTCTTTACGGTGGGCATAGTAGTCGACGATCATGATGCCGAAGATTGGTGCGAGCACCGCGCCAAGCGTGTTCACAAATCCACTGATCCCGGCCTGACTGATGAAGCTGACCCACAAGCCGCCGATCACCAAGGCAAACAGTGATGTGATCAAACCGGCCATACGAAAGCTGATCTTTTCCGGTGACAAATTAGCGATGCCGTTGACCGCCGGGACAAAGTTGGCGACCAGGTTGATCCCGACCGTTGCCGCGAAAAAGGTAATCGCGCCGATAACTCCCAGAAGCACGCTGTCGGTACGTTCGATAATCTCGGTCGGGTTGATGATTGCCTCGCCATAGACCACTGCTGCACCGCCGGTCGTCAGAAGCGCCAGTGCCGAGAACAAAATCATGTTGATAGGCAGACCGGCCAGGTTGCCCAATTTCATTGTCCGCTTGTCCTTGGCATAGCGCGAGAAGTCGCTGAAGTTGATCATGACGGCGGCGAAATAGGCGACCATTGTGCCGACGATGGCAATGAACCCTTTGAACTCGGTCCAAGCCGTGCCTTCGGGATTGGCAAAGATCGTCGCTGTGGCCGAAAGTAGCTGGCCATCAGAGCGCTGCCAAAGCACAACCAGAAGGCCGATCATAACCAGATACACAAAGGGGCCGGCAATGTTCAGGAAAGTTTCAACCCAATTCATGCCACGCCAGAAGATAACGATGTGAAATCCCCAGACAATTATGAAGGAAATCCAGTCGATACCTGAAAGGCCGAGAATTTCCGCTCCTCCGCTTGCACCTGTGATTGAACGGATCAGCAGGGCCACCGCCGTCGAGGCAAAATAGACCTGAACGCCGTACCAGAACACCGCCACAATTGCGCGAAGAATGGCAGGGAGCTTTGCACCTTGGGTTCCAAGGCTCGCGCGGGCGAAGACCGGATAGGGGATGCCATATTTTTCACCCGCAGCACCAGACAAGTTGACCATCCACATGACAAAAAACGCTGCCGTGATCAAAGCAGCGAATGCGGTCCATCCACCGACGCCGAACGAAATGAACAGCGACGCCACAAGGGAATACCCAAAGAGCGACTGTATATCGTTTGCCCAGATGTTGAAGATGGCGAACCATCCCCAGGTTTTTTCATCGGCACCGGCTGGATTGAGTATGTTTCCCGCCGGGTCCATCGTTCCGCCATGCGCGACATGCGTGCCATCAATTGAAGCCATTTCTTCCTCCCTGTATCCGCATACTCGCGGTAGAATTTCGATTCTCTGCAGATGTCTGCACAAATTGAACTTGCAACTAACATGTTAATAGCTATTTTAGATGATATACTATAAAATATATCAATAAGCACTTTACGGATTTAATTGAAAATGTCGCTACGGGGTGAATGAATGAGTGAGCATGTTGAAGGCACACTATCAGCAGATAAAGCTCAACGCGCGCTTTGGGCTGCGCTTCGAACGGGAAAACTGCGCGACGGCCAGTTCCTCTCGATGTCGCAACTGGTCGACATTCTTGATTGTCCGATTGCGGCTATTCGCGAGGCTGTGAAACAGGCCAGCGCACTGGGTTTGGTGTCCACATTGCCGAAACGCGGCGTCAAAGTCATGGAGGCGCGCCCCGAAACCATTCGGGACTGCCTTGATTTTCGGATGGTGTTGGACATGGAAGGCGCGCGACGGCGGATCGCTAACGGTGCATTCTCGGAATTGAAGTCCCTGCGGGCGCAGCACAATGAGATGTTGCACGCGGCCCATAATGGCGCGGGAAATGACCTTCCGCCAAAGGCCATTGAGGTTGACTTGGCCTTACACAACTATCTGGTCGAGGGGCTGGCCAATCTCCAGTTGGCGTCCGCCTATGACGCCAACCGGATACGCATTGCAATCATCCAGAATGCGCGCCCGTTTGTTCAAGACCGGATTGTATCTGCAATGGAAGAGCACCTTTCAATCATTGATGCCGTCGAAGACCGTGACATCGGTGCCGCTGAGCACGCAATCCGATATCACTGCCAACAGACCCAGCGTTGGTGGGGCGTTGCCTGACATCCGTAAGGGATTGGTCGTCGCCCTTACAGAAAGCATGGCTTTTGTGGCCGACCCCATGACATGACACCTGCCGCTCGTTTATTGGTGCTTACCTGAGCCCCGATGGTCTTTGCATGTAAGCGCTATGAACCGAGTGGCTCTTCGGCGTGCTGCATAGACGTGCGACGGGTCAGCATCTGCCGCCTGACAAACGCGATGATGAACAAAGCCGACAGGAAAAGAATAATGGTCGGTGCGGGCGCGCTGTCCAGAAAGAAACTGGCATAAGTTCCCAGCAACATGGATGTCATGCAGACCAGAACCGATACCCAAAGCATGGTCGAGAACTTTCGCACGATCAGGAATGCAATCGCACCGGGCGCTATCAGCAACCCGATGGCGAGGATAAGGCCCGCAGCCGTCAGTGTTGCAACGATCGTCAATGAAAGTGCCGCCAGTAACCCGTAGTGTAGCCAGTTGACCCAAAGGCCCGACGCGCGGGCCTGTGCGGGATCAAAGCTATGCAGGAGCCAGTCTTTCCATTTCAGTACCAGCATCAGACTCACGCCAGCCGAAATGATCCCCGCCGTCCAAAGCTCATGCGACTCGACGCCAAGCATGTTGCCAAAAAGGATGTGGTCGAGATGCGCATTCGTTTCAATCGAGACATATAAAACGATGCCCACACCGAACATTCCCGAGAACACAACGCCCATCACCGTGTCCTCTTTCACGCGACTGTTGCTGGCCAAATAACCGGTCGCGATTGCACAGGTCATGCCGGCGGCAAAGGCCCCCAGGATCAGGGGCAGACCGAGGATATAGGCAAGAACGATGCCCGGCAGCACCGCGTGGCTGACGGCGTCACCCATCAGGGCCCACCCCTTCATGACCAGAAAGCAGGACAAAAGAGCGGTCGGAATCGAAACGATGATTGAGATCAGGAAGGCATTCTGCATGAACGCGAACTGAAACGGCAACATCAGGGCTTCAATGTCCATCACTTGACCTCCGCAGCAGGCGCGCCGTGCCCGCGTGCCAAGGCTTTTTTCGCCTTTCGCTTAGCGGCGAGCAGCCCGTGTTTGGGCGCAAATACGAACGCGATCAGAAAGATCGTGGTTTGCAATGTCACGATGATGCCACCGGTCGCGCCATCCAGAAAATAGCTGATATAGGCCCCGAAAAAACTGGTCATTGCGCCGATCGCAACCGAGACCATAATCAGACGGGGAAAGCGGTCGCACAGCAGATAGGCTGTCGCACCCGGCGTCACCACCAAGGCAATCACCAGAAACGCCCCCACAGTTTGCATGGCCGCAACCACCGACGCCGATAACAGGATGAAAAAGATCGCCTTAAGAAGCCCGGGGCGCAGACCAATGGTCCGTGCGTGGTTTTCATCGAAAAACGTGACCATCAGATCTTTCCATTTGGTCAGCAATATCGCCAAGGATACAAATCCAATAATCGCCAATTGCAATGTGTCTTCTGGCGTGATGGCCAGGATATTGCCCATGGTAATGGTCTGTATCGAAACGGACATCGGGTTGACGGATACAATGAACAGCCCCAACCCAAAGAAAGACGTAAAAATCATGCCGATGATCACATCGACCTTCAGTCCGGATCGCTCGGACAAAAACAACATCGCGCCCGCAGCAAGCCCCCCTGCTATGAATGCGCCCAAGGCGAATGGCAGGCCGAGAATGTAGGCGCCGGCCACGCCCGGCACGACCGAATGGGACAATGCGTCACCGATCAATGACCAGCCTTTCAGCATCAAGTAGGCCGACAAGAAGGCGCACACCCCGCCCACCAGGGCGGACACCCACATGGCGTTCGTCATGTACCCGTAGGCAAAAGGCTCCAGCATGTAGTCGATCATGGCGTGCGATCCGTGCGTTGGGTCTTGTCGCCGTATTGCACAAGAGGGCGTTCATCATCGGTGAAGATCGTAACCGAGCGGGCGTCTTCGTCATCGTGCAGTGCGTCGCCGCCCAACGTGAAGTGGCGTAGCACACCGCCAAACGCCACTTCGAGGTTTTCGCGGGTAAATGTGGTGTCCGTCGGGCCGTGGCTCAGCACCGTGCCTTTCACCAGAATGGTACGGTCACAAAATTCCGGAACCGACCCAAGATTGTGCGTCGAGACCAACATGACGCGGCCTTCCTCACGCAATTCGCGCAGCAGAACGATGATCTGTTCTTCGGTTTTGACGTCCACACCCGTGAAGGGTTCGTCGAGTAAGATCACCTGTGCGTCCTGCGCCAGAGACCGGGCCAGAAACACACGTTTGCGTTGCCCGCCGGACAGCTCTCCAATCTGACGATCCCTGAAATCCTGCATGTTGACTCGGCGAAGCGCTTCGTCCACCGCTGCATGATCCGCCGTCTTTGGCCGACGCAGAAATCCCATGTGGCCATAGCGGCCCATCATGACGACATCTTCGACCAGAACCGGGAATGCCCAGTCGACATCTTCGGATTGCGGAACATAAGCCACCAGGTTTTTGGCCAATGCCTCTCGCACATCGAGGCCCAGGATTTTGATATTGCCCTTGGCGGCCGGGACAAACCCCATGATTGCTTTGAAAAGGGTCGATTTGCCCGACCCATTCACACCAACCAGCGCCGTCACGGTGCCGCGTGGCACCTCGAAGCTGGCATTCCAAAGGGCGGTATGACCGTTTCGATAGGTAACCGTCACATCCTGCGCAGTGATCCCCGCACTGTCGGCGCTGAATCGGCTATCTGGCTCATCGTGCATATTGTTTCCTTTGGCCAGAAAGCCACCACTTTGTTAGTGCAAGCGACCGACGCCAATGCTGCCGCAGGTCTGTTTGTCTGCTTGTAGAACGCGTTAGTTCATCGCCGAGGTCAACCCGTTTGCAACTGTGCTGGACGTGATCCTGAGAAGGTCAAGATAGGTAGGTACTTCGCCATCCGGCTCGCTCAGGCTGTCAACATAGAGCACTCCGCCGTAACTCGCGCCCGTTTCGCGCGCGACCTGTTCTGCGGGGGCCGTATTTACCGTGCTTTCACAGAAAACAACTGGAATGTCGTTGGCGCGTACGCCGTCAATTACGGCTCGAACCTGCTGGGGCGTACCAATCTGGTCGGCGTTCATCGGCCAGAGGTAAAGCTCCTTCATGCCTAAATCACGGGCGAGATAGCTAAACGCCCCTTCGCAGGTCACCAACCAACGGCGATCTTCGGGAATAGACGCAATTGCGGCCCGCAGCGGGTCAATAGTCGCCCGAAGCTTGTCTTTGTAGGCACCTGCATTCTTTGCGTAATTTGCCGCATTTTCGGGGTCATGTTCCGTAAATGCTTCAACGATATTGTCGATGTAAATCAGCGCATTATCCAAGCCCATCCAGGCATGTGGATTGGGTTTACCTTCGTAGCTTCCGGTTGTAATCGGGATCGGATCGATCCCGTCGGTGAGCGTTACGGATGGCACGTCCTTCATGTTGGACAGGAATTGTTCGAACCAAAGCTCAAGGTTCATTCCGTTCCAAAGGATCAGATCTGCGTCGGAGGCGCGCACGATATCTTGCGGCGTCGGTTCATAGCCATGAATTTCAGCGCCTGGCTTGGTGATGGACACCACATCGGCGGCATCGCCGGCGACATTGGCCGCCATATCGGCAAGAACCGTGAACGTCGTGACAACTTTCATTTTGTCGTCGGCATAGGCGCCGGTTGCAAAGATCGCTGCGACTGCCGTGATCGATGTCGTTTTGAGGAATCGAGATAGCATTTGGTGCTCCCTTGAGTCGGCTGCCTCAGTTGTAAATGCAAATCATTCGTAACTGTCTAGTGCTATTGAGGACTATTTGCAATTGGGCTTTTGATTGATTATGAAATCCTACACCTTTGTGGGAGCATAGCATGAGCGCTCATCTTGACGAGATAGATGGCATGTTGCGCGACGCGGGCATGCGCGTAACCCAACAACGCCGGACAATCATTTCGGCGCTTGCCCAAAGCGACGATCACCCAAGTGCCGAAGACGTCTTCGCCCGGGTCAAACGGCTGGATAGCAGCGTGTCGTTCGCTACCGTCTACCGCGCGCTCGCCACGCTTTCGGATGTGGGGATTGTGCAGCGCGTCGCAGTTGACGATGGTCCCGCGCGGTTTGAAATGGCGTCCGACACTGATCACGATCATCTTGTCGATGTCGATACGGGCGAGGTGGTTGAGTTGGCCTCCGAAGAATTGGCAAACCTGCGATTACGTCTGACTGTTGAGCTTGGCTACGAAATCCTCAGCCAACATTCTGTGCTTAGGGTGCGGAAACTCAAAAGAACCTGAGGCAATAAAAATGCTGCGCTCTGTTCGAACGGCGGCTTTCGGGAAATAGACAAGTGAATTCTGGAGGGTGTCGAATGTCGGCTCAGATGAAGGCTTTCTAAATGCTTAAGCAAGGGCAGCATTTGAATCAGCCGTTCAACGCGCTGACGCGCATCGGCTCTATATTCGCAACGGCTATGCTGTAATAGCATTCCGTTTTGAAAAACCATATGAGCGGCCTATCAAGCCAAGCGGAGAAACCATTCAATTTGACGGTAACGCCTTGTAACCTTTGAATATAAACAAAACACCAATCGCAAACAGGCCCAGCCCGCTAAGGGTTTCGATGCGAATGCGCCGCGCCACTGTGCGCCTGAATGTATGCATCGCAATGAGCGAGTACCCAAAGATAAAAGCCGCATCCAGCGACACGAAAATCGCGCCATAAATCAAAGATTGCAGTCCGGCGTTGTGTTCGGGCGAGATAAATCCGGGAAAGAGTGCGACGAAGAAAATAATGGCTTTGGGGTTGGTCACACAGGCAAAGAAGTTTGCAGAAAATGGCTTCGTCAGTATGCTTTGTGCTCCGAAGGGATTTCACTGCCAAATACAGAATGAAGACGCCCCCTGCGATTTGGAGGTAAGGCAAGACAATCTCCGACATCGCAATCAGGGTCCGCAAACTTGCCACGGCAACCAGAATATGAACCACTGATCCGAGCGCATCCCCAGCAACAGTGATCGCCGCCGCTTTAGGACCGAAGCGAACGGCTTGTGATGACGCAAGAGCAACCGACGGGCCCGGCGTCACAACAATCAGGAGAGTGGCGGTTAGAAATCCTAAGAAGAGAAACGCATCCATTGTTGGTCCAATCGAATGTGATTGGCGCAAAGCCAAGTCTGTTAAATATCCAAGGAAGATATAAACTGGCGAGCCTCAAAAGATAGGTCCATTTTTTGCCGAAAGGGGGACAACGCAAGAATCCGGCATTCGCGATCACGGCGGCGGGATGGCCATTCGGCAGCTGTCGCAGGCGGAAGGGATTTCCGAGGCGACGCTGCACAAGTGGCGGGCTGAGGCGCGCGGCAAAGGGCAGCTTCTGCCCGATTTCGACGCTGGGCCCGAAGGCTGGTCGTCGAGCGACAAGTTCGCGGCGGTGCTGGAAACGGCGGCGCTCAATGAGGCTGATCTGGGCGAATACGGCCGCAAGCGTGGGCTTTATCTTCGAGAAAACGACGGCGTAGGGCGGGGACGTATAGGTCAGACAGATAGCTCCTGTTATCGGATTGAGAAGGTCCGAAGTGCAATCGCAGCATTCTGCAGTCACCGCCATTCTGAATTGCAGTGCGGTAGGCTATTCGAGCAGAACGGCAGGAGCGGGGGCTTGACCATCATACCCACCCCAGACCGATTGGTCGAAATGAATAACTGCGCCAGTCATCATGCCGCTGTCGTCCGACACCATCCAAAGCACCGCTTTGGCTACTTCTTCAGGGTCTAGCAGTCGCCCAAACGGTAGACCTGCCTCAGCCTTGGCCTGCCAACGCGGATCACCCGTCTCTGCCATCTGAATCGCCTTTTCATGGTCCGACAGCATCCATCCGATATCCAGCTGGTTGACCCGCACCCGGTTACGCATCAGAGCAAAGCCTGAATTTCGCGTCAGCGTGGCCAGCGCGCCCTTGGAGGCGGAATAAGCGGCAAGGAACGGCTGTCCTGCGCGTTCAGAGGTGGAGCCGATGTTCACAATGCGGCCATCGACACCCGCCCGAGCCATGGATTTTACCGCGTCCTGCATCAGAAAGAACGGCGCACGGACGTTGACGGCAAAGATCTTGTCGAACAGCTCTGGCGGGGTGTTCAAAAGATTGCCACGGTCCGTCAGCCCTGCCGCGTTCACCAGAATATCGATGCGACCGAAGTGCGCATCAGCGGTGGCCACAATACATCTGACGTCTGCTATTTCAGCCAGATCGGCGGCAATCATCAGCACAGGCACGCCACTGGATTCGGTGATCTGGCGCGCCACTGCCTCGCCTTTGGCCTGATCGCGGCCCACTATGGCGATCCCAGCGGCACCTGCCTTTGCAAACAGACGCGCAATAGCGGCACCCAAACCCTGTGTGCCGCCGGTAATAACTGCAATTTTTCCGTCAATTCGGTTCATCACAACACCCTATGACTAGTTCTTTTGATCAAGCGCGTCCAGCAGGGCAAAGAACTCTGCTTCGCTTTGACCCTGCGCCAAGGCTTCGCGCAGATAGTCGGCCTGCGTTTTGGGCGCGATTCCCCCGATGGGCGGGTTACTGTCCAGATTGGTTGGGAAGGGATAGCCCTCAGCCACGGCCGCAACCACATTCGCCACGTTCGTATCCGTCGCCTTCAGCACTGGATAAAGCGCCTTCACCATGCGGGTGCGGTTCACTGTTTCCATCGCACGCCCAAAGGCTGATGATGCCTGCAACAGATTTACCATGCGAAACCGGTCCGGTGTATGGTTTGTGCCCGCGCCATGCATCACCGCCGGATTGAAGAACACCACATCGCCCTTGTTCAAGGGTAACTGCACATAGTTCTCGGAAAAACAGGCCTGAAACTCGGGGCGCGAAAAGGCCAGATAGCCCTCAAAGAACCGCTGCGAGAAGGGCAGCAGCATGGTCGGCCCGGTTTCCACCGGCATGTCGCAATGGGCAACCGCCCCCTGAAGCGTCAGCGTTGGCGACACGGCATGAATATGGGCGGGGAATTGCGCCATCCGGTCCGCGGACATGAAACCAAGGTGATAATCGCGGTGCGGAACCTGTGCCGCGCCGCCGGGGTTCACCCGGTTGACCTGCGCCGTCATCTGATAGGCTGGCCCAAGCCAGGCTTCTGACGCCATGGCGATGCTATTTGCGCTGAAATAGGCGGCAAAGTTGGCCGGATCGGCAAGACAGTGCTTTTCCAGCGAATTCCAGATGCGATCATTCGCGCCCGGCTTGGCAAAGTGGTCGCCGCCACCTTTGGCGACCTGCTTTTCTGATGCGATGATCTGCTCAAAGACCACGCTCGCACGGTCAATCAGGGCGTGGTCCGGCACACCCTGACGGATCACGATGATGCCTGCGCCCTGCGCAAAGACATGCGCCCATTCCTCCATCAGGGCCTGGCGGCTGGCCGGATCGGTGGCGGCGGCATCCACCTGCACCCCGTCATAGATCGGGATGTTGCGCACAATCTCGGCGGCATGCGGGGTGTCGGCGGGGTTGGCCTGCTGGCTGACAATCTGGCGAAAAGTCTCGAAATCGCCGCTGTCAGCCGTTAGCCAAATTGGTGCGCGCTGTGATTTAGGCGTCTGGATGTTCATGGGGGCCTCCTCCGGGGTTGGCCTATCATTGACCAACAAATGCATGTCCGGATAGTTGCTTTTCACCTCAAAAACACCTCAAGTATCACTATGGCATCCAGATTCACCATCAAGGAAATCGCGCATCAGGCAGGGCTTAGTCTTGCGACGGTCGACCGGGTTTTGCATGGCCGCGATCATGTGCGGGCGCTGACGCGCGAAAGGGTGCGTGCCGCCGAGCAGGAGCTTGAACGGCAATATACCACGAGCCAGCTGCGCCAGACGCGGGTCACGATCGACATTGTCATGCAAGCGCCGGACCGGTTTTCCTCGGTTGTCCGCGCCGCATTCGAGGCGGAGTTGCCCCTGACGCGCCCTGCAACCTTTCGCGCCAGATTTCATCTGGCAGAAGTCATGGACGAGCCTGAAATCATTGCTCTTTTGCGGGCCATTGCACGGCGTGGCACCCAAGGCATCGTGCTGAAGGTGCCCGCCACGCCACGGATCGAAGCCTGCCTTGCCGATCTGGTTGCCCGCAAGATCCCGGTCGTCACCTATGTGACCGATGTCGCCGCCTCCTTGCGCCTGGCTTATGTCGGCATGCAGAACGCCCGCGCCGGGGCAACTGCCGCCTATTTGCTCAGCAGGATGGCTCCGCCGGATGCGTCACGCGTGTTGATCACCATGTCGAGCCAAAAGTTCGAAGGCGAAGACGCGCGCCGCACCGGCTTTGCCACCTATCTTGCACAGAAGAGACCCCATCTGGCGATGACCACCGTTTCTGAGGGATTTGGCGTGAACCGGCCCACGCGGGCGCTGATAGGGCAGGCGCTCGAGGATCATTCCGATATCTCTTGCGTCTATTCGATTGGCGGCGGCAATCTTGCCATCCTTGATGCCTTTGCGGCGGTCGGACGGCCGATCAACGTGTTTGCCGCTCACGACCTTGACCGGACCAACACCGACCTGCTGAAGTCAGGACAGGTCAGTTTCGTGATCCATCACAGCTTCCGCCAAGATGCCCGCCGCGTATCACTGCATTTCAGCAAGCACTACCGGCTGATCGACCTCGATACCCAAATCGAAGACACCGAGATCAGCATCGCATGTCCGATTGTGTTGGCATGACGGCACCCGCGACGGGAGCCGTGGCAATCAGCGCAAGCGTCGCGCACAAAAGAACGGTTTTGGCCGTTGTCATGAGGTCACCCACCTGAACTTCGCTATTTGCTGACTTACGCCAAGTCGTCGACGGCCTGACGGTAAAGTCGGCTGATTTTGCCCATCGCGCAAGTTTTCTTCGCACCGACCGATGTCCGGGGAGGTGGAGACGCCCAAGTTTGGGCAGATAAAGCCGCCGACACCTGCTCGACCCACTACAGCGGTGACACCTTTATCTGCTTTCGCAAGGTCACCAGACGCAGTAGGCATCCCAATCTTTGATGTTTTGGGAAAAATCATGGCGCAGAATGCCACAATTTATAAAGTTGAACTGTCCGTCTCTGACATGGATCGTCACTATTATGAGACCCATAAACTGACCCTTGCAAAGCATCCCTCAGAGACGGATGAACGGCTGATGGTGCGCATCGTCGCTTTTGCGCTCAATGCCCATGAGCATCTGGAAATGACAAAGGGCCTTTCAACGGATGATGAGCCAGACATTTGGCAAAGAAGCCTAAGCGGCGAACTTGATGTCTGGGTGGCCTTGGGGCTTCCCAGCGAGAAGGTGTTGCGTCAATCCTGTGGCAAAGCCGATAAGGTGATTGTCTATCCTTATGGCGGCAAGACGGCCGAGATATGGTGGGACAAGATCAAAAACAGCACCACCCGTTTTGAAAATCTTCAAGTGATAAATTTCTCCGAGACCGACACGGGCGCACTGGCAAAACTGGCAAGCCGCGCGATGAGGCTCCAGGTCAATATTCAGGACGGCGAAGTGATGGTCAGTGTCGGCGACAGCATCGTTTACGTTACCCCGCTAAAATGGAAAAGTGCTGCGTAATTCACGGGTGCCCGCTGCGGCACCAACCCAAAGACCTCCGCCCATGGCGGCACGCCAGTCAACCAGATGAAGCGGGCTAAGATGCAGAAGCGCCGGTTCCCTGGTTATGCTGACTTCCTCGAAGCCATGGCTGACCCGAAACACGAAGCCCATGCCGACATGCTGGAATGGTATGGGCGACAGTTCGATCCTGATGAGGCAGCTATCGACCGTAGCGGATGGCCCCATGCCAGGGTAGATTACCTTCGGTGCCGGGGAGGGGGCATTGGCTTTCAAATAACCATTCGCAATTTCGCTGCCGACGCAGCCAGCAGCGCGCTTGAAATTGAGGCAAGGTACCATTGAATGATCGACGGCTTGCTACAGGTCCGTTCTGGGCGACGCTGGATGCAGCAAGGCCATCTCAGATTTCCATTTCGAGCAGAACCGACGCAAGACATTTGCCATGCGCGTCCAGAACCAGAGATCTGGTGACGCCGCCCGTCAAAGCACCTTTGAAAACGAAATTCATCGCGTGGAGCTGTGGAAGTGTGTATCTCGTGATGTCTTTTGAAAAAGAAGCGCCAAAATGGGCAGCCACTTTCTCGACAGTGATTTCTCTTTCCAGCTGCGTCCAATCTGCAGGTTCATAGGCGATAATTGAGATGTTTGAAGTGTCGCCCTTGTCGCCGGTTCGGCCATGTGCAAGCTCATGCAACTTCATTTTGCGTCTCCATCATCTCAAAGGCTGTCGATATTTCCTGTATCGGCATCAAGGTCGAGGCTATTGCAACGATCTCTCGGACGCTCCGGGTGACGCCACCTCCTCCGGCTGGACCGCAAAGGTAGAGGCTTTCCACCTCTTCGGCCACCAATTCGGCAATGGACGAGGTTTCGCAACGGGCGGCAAATCGCATGCGGACTTCGTGCGGTGCGGCGGTATTACAGCCGGCGGCGCGCAGCACGGAATCATAGCCGATCAGGTCGTACCTGCTTTCCAACAGGGGAATCCCGGCGTTCTCAAGCCGCTCCTGCACCAGTGCGGCGGCCAATTGTGCGCGCGCCACGCAATTGGTTCCGGCATAACTGATCTGGCCTTCGCCCTTCCAGCCATCCCTATAGCCAACGGAAATCTTCAGATAGCCGCTGGCAGGCTTACCATTTGCACCTGATACAGCCACCCGATCAGGGCCAATTTCCTGAATGGTGACATTCGAGAAGTCTGCAACAACATCCGGTTGAAAGTATTCCGCAGGATTGTGGATTTCGTAGAGCAGTTGCTCGGTGCAGGTGGCCCGCGTTACAAGGCCTCCACTGCCAACGACCTTCGTAATGACAGCGCTTCCGTCCTCGCTGACCTCGGCCAAGGGAAAACCGATTTGTGCAAGGTTCGGCACGTCCTTGACGCCGGGGTCTGCGAAATAACCGCCCGTGATTTGCGCAGAACATTCCAGCAGGTGCCCGACAAGAGTGCCTCTGCCCAGTCGGGTCCAGTCGTCCATCGCCCAGCCAAAGTGATGCACAAGGGGGGCAAGAAATAGCGCTGGATCAGACGCACGCCCGCAGATCACGACATCTGCCCCTGCATCCAGTGCTGAAACGATCGCCGTGACGCCGATATAGGCATTGGCCGAGACGAGCCTGTCACCAAGGTCAGCCGCCGCCTTGCCAGTTTCATCCAGGTGGTAGGTTTCTATGCGGTCAAGGACGTCATCGCCCGTGACCGCAGAGATTCTCAGCTGATGCAGCCCCAGCTCGCTGGCAATTTTCTGCACCAGCCGCGCTGCGGCCCGCGGGTTTGCGGCCCCCATATTGGTGACAATGCGAGTGCCGTTACGCGCCGTTATAGGCAATACCGCGCGCATACGCCGTTCCAGCAAAGGGTCGTACCCAGCGGCAGGATCCTTCAGTCGGGCCTGCTGTGCCAGCGCGATGGTCCGCTCGGCCAGGCACTCGAAGATCAGAAAATCCAGCTCTCCCTTTTCCGCCAGTTCGACCGCCGGCGCGATGCGGTCCCCTGAAAACCCGGCCCCGGCCCCAATTCTTAGAACTCTCATGCCAATACCTTCCGGTTGTTTGCGCCGATCAAGAAAAGGCCAGCAAGTGCCGCGAGCGCGATGAAGGGCGTCACGGGATGTGGCCAGATCGCAACGGCGATGACTCCGACCAGAAAGGCGATGTCGATCCGGCGCGATCCGGTCACACGGGTTCCCGTAAGCAGCGCAGGGATTGCTATGACAAGCGCCAGCCCTGCGGCTATTGCCTCGACTGCGTCGAACCAGCTGCCCTGCAGGGTCATTCCCGGATAGAGTAGAAACAGGAACGGCACGACATAGGTCACAGCGCCAAGGCGTACCGCCTCGCCTGCGGCAGGCAGCCAGTTGGTTTTGGCAATGCCCGCCCCGACAAAAACCGCAACACAGACCGGCGGTGTGATGACTGAGATCGTGGCGAAGTAGAATACGAACAGATGCGCCGCCAGCGGGTCAACGCCGACCGCCGTCATCGCCGGGGCCAGCACGGCGGCCACCAGGACATAGGCGGCGGTGGTCGGAAGGCCCATTCCCATGATCAGACAGACGCCGCCCACGATCAGTGCTACGAAGGCTACGGAATCGCCCGCCATCGTGACGATCAGCGAGGACAGCGTGACGCCGATCCCTGTGAGGTTGATCATCGAGACCAGTACCTGCGCACCCGCCAGCAGAACGCCGATGATCACCATGCCTTTGCCCGCATCTTCAAGCCCGTCAACGACCTTGGCAACCATATCGCGGGGGGATAGCTGTCCTGCCTGTGTCATGACAAAGGCGACCAGTAGCCCGACAACGCCATAGAAGGCAGCAGTCGAGATCGACCTGCCCAGCCAGATTCCAACGCCAAGGCCCCCCAATGCCGCCAGTATCGGCAGTATGCGGCGTGGCGCAACGATGGTCGCCCACGCCGGCAGGTCCTCTTCAGGCACCACCGCAAG
The DNA here is from genome assembly GCF_052119585.1 of Pseudogemmobacter sp. W21_MBD1_M6. Taxonomy (NCBI): domain Bacteria; kingdom Pseudomonadati; phylum Pseudomonadota; class Alphaproteobacteria; order Rhodobacterales; family Paracoccaceae; genus Pseudogemmobacter; species Pseudogemmobacter sp. W21_MBD1_M6. The sequence continues at coordinate 16,610 of NZ_JBGQOJ010000008.1, forward strand.
GTTGCGGCGCACAGCGACAAAATGCACGGTCATGAACACGGACAAGTAAAACAGCACGGCGGGAATGATGGCGCCAAGGATGATGGTCGAGTAGGGAATACCCAGTATCTCGGCCATTACAAATGCGGCCGCGCCCATGATCGGCGGGGCAATCTGCCCTCCGGTCGAGGCCACAGCTTCCACCGCTGCAGCGAAGGGGCGAGGGTATCCCAGCCGGATCATCATCGGGATAGTAAAGTTGCCGGTGGTGGCAACATTGGCCACGGCTGATCCCGAGATCATGCCGAACAGTCCGCTGGCAATGGTTGCAATCTTGGCCGCGCCGCCCGGCTGGCGACCGCCCAGCCGCATCGCAAGATCCATGAAGGCTTGCCCGCCGCCCGAATGCAGTAGCAGGGCTCCGAACAGGACAAAGGCTGCTATGACCGTAGCGGCCACTCCGGTGAGCATGCCCCAGATACCAAGATCCCCCAGAAAGATCGTCTCGGTCACAAAGGCGCTGTCAAAACCACGGTGATGCAGCGGACCGGGCAGAAGATTGCCAAACAAAGCATAACCGACCCCGATCAGCACGAGGATCGGAAAGACCACCCCGACCGTCCGGCGCCCCAGTTCGAGCACGGCAAGCAACAGCCCTGCCGTCAGTGCCTTGTCCAGTGTTGTGGCCCAAGGCAGGGTTGTCATGATCTGATCATAGTTCCAGACGACATAGCCGCAGGCCGCAACCGTGATCGTGGTCAGGGCCAGATCAATGACCAACCCGACCGGACGCCAGGATTTCCCGACGCCCAGAGGGTAGAGCGCAAAACCGAGCGAGGCGACCAGTGCCAGAAAGATCGCCCTCTGGATCAGCCCCTCAAAGGGCCCGGTCGCAGCCGTGTAGAAAACGAAAGCTCCGACAAGAACAGCCAGCCCTTTTTGAATGCGCTCTGGTTTCATTGGATCAACCGTTGTCGGGCTGAAGTTTTGTGGGCAGATCAATGCCCTGCTCTTTGAACCAGCGTGCGGCACCGGGGTGCAGCGGGATGGTGCCGAATTGCAGGGTCATGTCAGCAATGCTCGCCCCTTTGAGGCTGGCCATTGCGTTGGCCTGTGCGGTCTTGTCCGCCATGATTGCAGAGACGATCTTGTAGGCCGTCTCATCATCCATCGACGCAGGGGCCGCCACACCAACACCGAAACTCCAGGTGGTATAGGCCGGAATGCCGTCTGCCGCACCTGCGGGAATCTCGACAACCGAGATGTCTGGCATTTCCGCGCGCAGTTTGTCGGCCTGTTCTGCCGAAAGACCAAGAATGCTGATGCCCGTGGTTGTGGCGATGTCCATGGTGGAACCATCAACCTTATTTCCAGAGCCGGATTTGACATAGCCCGCCACGCGGTTGTCCTTGATCGAATTGACCATGTCGGTGGTCGATCCGCGAACGTATTCCGCAGTTAGACCCAGCGTGGCAAAAACCGCCTCTGTGGTCGATTCCGTAGCAGACCCCTTGATGCCGGGGTTGAACTTGACGCTCGCCAAACCCGCCAGATTGTCAACACCCGCATCGGCTCGTACGACCACGTTCTGCGGTGCTCCAGTGTAAACCCAAAGCAACCGCAAGTCTTGCGCATTGCCGTCGAATTCATTTGTGCCTGCATTGGCGTGCTGTGCAACATTTGTGGTAACAAGACCAAGGTCGATCTGGTTGCGCGACATGCGACGGATATTGTCCATGGTGGCGCCGGTTTCGACAACCGTCGTATTAATGCCTCCGGCATTTTCGTTAATGATCTGACCAACTGAAACGAAATAAGCATAGTGACTGGACGAGGCCGAGGTCGATCCGATCAACAGATCCTGAGCCTGAGCCGACATTGCCATGCCCGCAAGCATGGTTGCGCCAGCAAGGGCGCGCAAAGTATATTTCATGGTATCCTCCCTAAGTTTGCCCTGATCGAAGCACTCTCCCGTGTCCCGCAGTCAGGTTGCTGGTGGGACTATGGCAAAAACTATCTGTTGCAAGAAGTGTTAAAAATGGGACAATTAATGCATGAATCGCATCAATCCGACATTTCTTGATTTTCAGGCCGTGCTGACCCTGTCGCGGGAACCGTCTTTTCGCGCGGCGGCAGATGCGCTTGGCCTGTCTCCATCCGCGCTATCAAGGCAAATCACATCGCTCGAAGGGCGACTTGGAACACGGCTGTTCGACCGGGACACGCGCAACGTCCGCATTACCGATTCTGGCCGTACGTTCGCGCGCATCGCCGAGCGAATGGTCAATACGGTGGATGATGGAATGACCGAATTTGACTCTTATCAGTCCGCGCGGCGGGGGCGCCTGACGATTGCTGGCCTACCGTCGATCACCGCCAGCCTCTTGCCGCCAATCCTGCGCAACTTTGCCGCCGCACATCCGGATATAGATCTCAGAATCATTGATGCTTTGTCAGGCAGTGTTCTGGATGCCGTCGAAACGGGAGTGGCCGACATAGGCTTCACGGCGGGCACGGTTTCGGCACGGTCGCGACTGTCATTTCAGCCATTGATGGAGGATGAGTTCATCGCCTTGGGCATGCCTGACGGTCCATTGGCCGAGGATCGCGTTTACGCATGGGCCGAGCTGGTGGCTATGCCCTTCATCGCGATGGCCCCCGGGACCAGCGTGCGCGAACTCATCGACGGCGCATGCCTGCGGCTTGGCCACGCCCTCAGCCCTCGTTTCGAGGTTGCGCATCTCGCAACAGCAGGGGCGCTTGTCTCTGCGGGTCTTGGAATCACAGCCTTGCCTAACTTGACGCTTGCCGTTCTGCGCCACGAAGATCTTGTGATACGCCATATCAGAGATTTTGGCGCCCGCAGGCGGATCGGACTTGTGCGCCGTTCGGGCCGAACGCTATCACCATCTGCGACGGCGTTCCTCGAACATATACGGGGATCACGATCGGGCTGATATTCTGTGGCTTTCGAACGAAGGTAGAAAACGTAGTCAGTTAAGGGACTTGTCGCGGTGCTGGTTAAGGTAGCCCGACATCGACTCTGGTAACGCCCGGGTGAACCAAAAACATCAGGCTGGTCTCTCCCAACTCTTTGGCGACGGGCAGCCGGTCCTGCGGTGCGAAGTCCGTTCCGTCAAACGCCCTCTTCAGATACATTTCCGAGCAGCTGCCCTGAAAGCAGGGCAATCCCTGGTTGATGAAATGTTCAACCAATCCGTCGCGGGTCATTTCCGCTGGAAGGTTGTCGGGCTGCACGAAGGCATAGAATTTATAGTAGGCCTGTTTGCATTGAGACGCAGCCGCACATGTCCCGTCGCAGCCCGCGCATGTGGGGGAGGTCAGGCGCAACGGCCCGTCGGTGCCTGCAAACGGCGAAAGGACCGCGTCGATATCTCGCGCGTTCTGCGTCCGTGCCTCATGCCACGCGGGCATCCGCTTTAGCTGTATGCGCCCGAAGGCCGATTGCATCTCTGTCAGGGGGCTGGAAATCAACCGAGGTTCTCGCACGGTATCTGGAGAACGGCGCTGATACGGATTGGCAGAAGCAATGCCACAGCGTAGGCCATAGGCAGGAAGATGGTCGCGGACCTGTCACCCTCTTGTTCCGGACCTCATGGCCATGTTTCGTGTCCACCAACAAACGACAAAACAGCCGCGGATGCAGCACGAATACCTAAACGCCGAGCCAGAGGCCGATGCTGCCGACGCCGATCACTGCCGCATAGACGGCGATTACCCTGAGCCCCAGATGCGTGTTGCCCGCAACCATGGAAATCCCGCCCTTCACCGCCGTATTGACCGACACGGCAATGAAGATCGCGATCGCGGCATGTCGCGCCAACAGGTCCTCGCCAACCAGCCGTGATACAGAGATCGTCAGGGCGTCCACATCGCTGATGCCCGACAGCGTTGCGGCGGCATAGACACCCCGCATGCCCAACCAGTCCTTGAGATAATGAACAACAAGCAGAACAACCGCCAAGATTGCGCCAAATGCCAGTGCCGTGGTCAATTCGAAAGGGTTTGAGATACTGCCGATACGGCCCTTCGGGCCCTGCTTTCGATCAGTGGCACGGTAGACAAGTGCGGCACCTGCCAGACCGGTCAGGGCCATGGCACCCATAGGCAGGGCCAGCGGGACGATCAGGCTGGGTTCAAACACGCCGACAAGCGCGAGAATTCGAAGAAAGGTCACAGATCCGGCGACAATTATGCCTGCCGCTGCAATGTCGGTCATGCTGTCATTTGCGCGCGCGAGACGCGCAAGCGCCAAGGTCGTCGATGTCGATGAGGCAAGGCCGCCGAAAATGCCTGTGGCAAGGATACCCACACCAGCCCCTGCAAGCCGGATGGCAAAATATCCGACAAAGGACAGACCCGCCACGATGACGACCGCCCACCACAATTCATAAGGATTAAGGACCGCGCCGGGGCCGTAACCCTGATCTGGCAAAAGGGGAAGGACCACCCCGGAAATGAGCGCAAGCTTGAAAACGGCTTCAAGTTCCAGCCGCCTGATATGTCTGATCCAGCTGTGAAGCTTGGGTTTCATCGACAAGAGCAAAGCCGCCACAACAGCGACCGCAACGGCGGGGGCCATTTCGCCCAGCAGAGAAACCACGCCAAGCACGAACGTCAGAAGAAGGGCTATTTCGGTGGTAAAGCCCAGGTCGTTGTCCTCCTTCACGCTGACCCAATAGCTGACCGCCAGAAGCGCCCCGAGCGCGAGAAAGGCCAATGCAGGAAAAACCGGTGTCGTCAAAACGGCCAGCCAGCCGCAGATCCCACCCAAAAGCCCCGTCAGCGCAAAGGTCCGGATGCCGGCGGTGCGATCGCCTTCGGCGGCCTTCCGGCCATGCCAGCCGCGCTCCAGCCCCAGCAGCAGGCCAATGGCCAGTGCCAGCCCAAGGCGTATGAAGATATCAAAGTGATCCATGTTCGCCCATATCGTCTGTCAGAAACCGACTGTGACAGTGTGCTGTACTGCGAGGGAAAAATCCCCCTGAATCGCGAACGTCCTGCTAAAATGTCGCTTCCTGTTCAGGGCAGGGCAGGGGCAGACAGGTCTTGTCCCTTTTCCATGGGTGATAAACATGACCCTTGCTGTATAAAAAAGCATCATGAGCAAATAGAACATTTCAGGATAGCCATTGATGGTCTTGTCTTCCGGCACCACCCTTAACAAGGACATGAGCGCATCCGATGCGCTCTGTCTGATTGTCGAGGCGGCCAGCAGAGATTTCGATTTGCACCTGACAAAACTGATGACATCTGAGGACCCGGAAGGGCCGCATGGCGCGCGTGTTGCCCTAAGGCGGCTGCGGTCGGCGCTTGCAGGGTTCGCACCCCTCATCGACAAAACCGTGCTGACGATGCTGAAGTCCGACGCACGGACGTTGTTCCGCCACCTTGGCACGTTGCGCGATCTTGATGTGCTTGCACAGGGGCTGGCCGCCGCGCGGGCGCAGCGTGTCCCTCAGACCGAACACGCCCAGATCCGCACCAAAGTCCGGGATTCCATGATCACCTGCCACGCAGAGACATTCGGGGCACGGCTGCGCAGACTTTTCCAGTCGGATGACTGGAAGCGCAAGGGGAACAAGGCGCGACACTGGCAAAAGGCGCCGGTTCGCAAGATCGCCATTCGGGCGCTTGGGCATACATGGTCCAACTGCACCAAGAATGGAAAATCCGTAAAGAAGATGTCGCAGACTGATCGTCACGCGTTTCGGAAAACCCTGAAGGCGCTGCGATATCTGACCGAGTTTTTTGGCGATCTGTGGCCGGGGAAGCCCAGAGAAGACTTTTTGGAACAGCTTAAAAAATTACAGGACTCGCTGGGCACGATCAACGATATCGCCATGATCTGTCAAAAATCTGAACCGACCAAAACGGAACGGGCGCTCCTTGATGCCCGGATGCACGATGCTTTGAAATTGGCCAAAAAGGACTGGGGCAAACTGCGCAAGCATGCGCCATTCTGGGCATAATCGGTCCGCCGTAAAATCTGTCGCCGCCGCGCCTGGCCGTGACCGCGCCGATTGATCCGGCGGCTGCAAAGGCCGTATTCAGGCAGTTCACGGATCAATGGAAATCCCGGCTGGGGAACAGCTTTCCGGCTTGCTCTCGCGGGTGGCGGGCGGTTGACCTGATGCGGCCCCCGGCGGGGTGCTTCGTTTCATCGGCGCGTCCGTCATTGATGTCGCTCGTCACCGGACGGCCCAAGGTCGCCAGCAGATGCGCCATATCCTCGACCCGTTCGGCGATCAGGTGAGTGACCGGCCCCTCGTGTTGGATGCGCCCGGTGACGCAAACCAGCCTTCCTGCGATCACCGCCTTGCGGAAGGCCTTGTAGACCTTCTCCCAGACGATGACGTTGGCTGTGCCGGTTTCATCCTCCAGGGTCAAAAAGATGACACCCGAGGCGGTGCCGGGGCGCTGGCGGGTGATGACGAGGCCCGCGACCGTGACGCGGCCCCTGGCACTGGACAGGCGGTCATGCGGCAGGCTTTCGGGCAGGTTAGGGCGCAGCAGTTCCATCGGGTGTGCGCGCAAGGAAAGGCGCAGCGACAGGTAATCCTCTATCACCTCCTGGCCCAAGGTCATCTGGTGCAGGGTCACCCCGGGCTCTATTCCACCTTCGCCGTCTGCCCCAAAAAGCGGTAGCGGCGCGGGGGATTTCAGCGCCTTTGCGGCCCAAAGCGCGTCGCGGCGGGTCAGGCCAAGGGCGGCGAAAGCGTCGGCTTCGGCCAAACGCTCCAGCGTGGCGGGATGCACGCCCGCCCTTCGCCAGAGGCTTTCAACATCTGGATAGCCGTTGCCACGGGCCGCCACGATCCACGACGCGTCGTCTTCGCGCATTCCCTTGATCTGGCGAAAGCCCAGCCGCAGGGCCAGCGCCCCGTCGGCGCGTGGCTCTAATGTGCAATCCCACAGCGAATGATCAACCGAGACCGGACGGATTTCGACCCCATGGTCGCGGGCATCGCGGACCAGCTGTGCCGGGGCGTAAAACCCCATCGGCTGGCTGTTCAGCAGCGCGCAAGTAAAGACCGCCTGATGGTGGCATTTCAGCCAGCCCGAGATATAGACCAGCCGCGCAAAGCTGGCGGCGTGGCTTTCGGGGAAGCCATAGCTGCCGAACCCTTCGATTTGTGCAAAGCAGCGGCTGGCGAAATCGGCATCATAACCGCGGGCAAGCATGCCCGAGACAAACCGGTCGCGGAAGCTGCCGATGGTGCCCATGCGTTTGAAGGTGGCGAGGCTGCGACGCAAACGATCCGCCTCGGACGGGGTGAAGCCTGCGGCGACGACGGCGATCTGCATCGCCTGTTCCTGAAACAGCGGCACGCCGTAAGTGCGCGCCAGCACCTCCATCAAGGCGGGGCCAAGGTCTTCGACCTTTTCGCGGCCCATGCGGCGATTGATGAAGGGATGGACCATGTTGCCTTGAATCGGGCCGGGGCGCACAATGGCGACCTCGCAGACCAGATCGTAAAACGTGCGCGGTCGCATCCGGGGCAAAAAGTTCAGCTGCGCCCGGCTTTCCACCTGAAACACCCCGATGGCATCGGCGCGGCAGAGCATGTCGTAGACCGGCGGGTCTTCGGGCGGGACATTGGCAAGGGTCAGGTTCTGGCCCTTATGACTGGCCAATAGGGTGAACGCCTTGCGGATGCAGGTCAGCATGCCAAGCGCAAGGATATCGACCTTCAGCAGGCCAAGCGCGTCAATATCATCCTTGTCCCATTCGATGATGGTGCGCCCTTCCATCGCGGCATTCTCTATCGGGCAGAGTTCGTCCAGCCGGCCATGGGTGATGACAAAGCCGCCGACATGCTGGGACAGGTGGCGTGGAAAGCCGATGATCTCGCCGATCAGGCGCACGGCCAGCTGCACCCGTCGGTCCTCGATGGACAGGCCGGCGTCGCGCAACCGCTCCTCGCCGGGGGCGGCAGACGCCCAGCCCCAGATCTGGCCGGACAGCCGTGCGATTACATCCTGGCTCAACCCCATGACCTTGCCGACCTCGCGGATGGCAGCGCGCGAGCGGAAGTGGATCACGGTGGCGGTCAGGCCTGCGCGGTCCCGGCCATAGCGGTCATAGATCCACTGGATCACCTCTTCGCGGCGTTCGTGTTCGAAATCCACGTCGATATCCGGTGGCTCGTCGCGCTCCTTCGAGATGAACCGCTCAAAGATCAGGGTGATGGATTCTGGTGGAACCTCGGTGATGCCCAAGAGGTAGCAGACGACCGAATTGGCCGCCGAACCGCGCCCTTGGCACAGGATGCCGCGTGAGCGGGCAAATTGCACGATGTCATAGACCGTCAGAAAGTAGGGCGCATAGCTGACCTCGCCGATCAGGGTCAGTTCTTTTTCCACGCGGTGGGTGATCTTTGGCGGTGGTCCGTCGGGATAGCGCCAGCGCACCCCCGCACGGGTCAGGCGTTCCAGACGGGTCTGGGCGGGCTCGCCGTCCCTTGCCTCGTCGGGGTATTGATACCGCAGATCGTTCAGGCGAAACGCGCAGCGGTCGGCGATCTCGACCGTGCGGCGCAGGGCGGCGGGATGGCGGTGAAACAGCCGCGCCATTTCGGCCCCCGATTTCAGGCGACGCTCGCCATTCGCCAGCCGCTGCGTGCCGATATTGTCGATGGTGCACCCAACCCGCAGGCAGGTCAGCACATCCGCCAGCGGGCGGCGGACCGCGCGGTGCATCAGCACATCCCCCACCGCGACCATCGGCAGGTTCGCCCCTTGCGCCAGCAGCGCCAGCTGGTCAAGACGGCTTTGGTCGCGGCCGTCATATCGCGGTGCGGCACCAAGGAAGCTTTGGCCGGGAAATGCGCGGGCGATGGTCAGCAGATCGGCGCGGAAGGTCGCCGGATCGGGGTCTTCCAGCGGATCGGGCGGCAGCGCGATCAGAAGCATACCCGCCCCCCATTCGATCAGATCGGCCCGTTGCAGGTGGCATTCGCCCTTTGGCGCGCGGCGCTTGCCCAAGGACAAAAGCCGCGTCAGGCGCGACCATGCCGCCAGATCGGTCGGCAGGGCAAGCCACTCCACTGCGCTGTCGGTCATGACCAGACGCGCGCCCGCGATCAGCCTTGGCAGGGGCGCATCGGCCAGAACCGGGGCCAGGGTGCCCCCGGTGAAATGCGGCACGGTCTGGCGGCTGGAATGATCGGTGACGCGCTGCGACCGGGTCGTAGGGCCCTCTTGTGCCGCCTCGGGCGTGGCCTCTGCCTCGTTCCGCAGCCGGGCCAGCTCCTTCAGCGCCGAAAAGGCCCGCACGACCCCCGCCACCGAATTGCGGTCGGTGATGGCGATGGCGGCAAGGCCCAACTCGGCGGCGCGGGTGACCAGTTCTTCGGGGTGCGATGCCCCGGTCAGGAAGGTGAAATTCGAGGTGACGCAAAGTTCGGCATAGGGGGTCATGCAAATTCTCCTTGCACAGACCAGTCCTGTCGCCCGTTCGCGCCGTCCCATTTCTGTTTCTGCGGCGTGGTGAACAGCCACAGCCGCGGGCCCTCGCGTGTCTCGATCCGCCAGTAATCGCGCAGACCGCTGCGCCAGGCGGGATCGTCGAACCACCATTCCGGGGCGATCCGTTCCGGCCCTGTCGCGCGCAGGGTCGTAAAGCGCATCCGCCGCCAGCGGAAACTGGCGGGCGGGGTGCCCGAGATGGCTGTCGCCGGCTCGGGTGGAAAGAGGATAATGGGGCGTATGGGGCCGGCGCGGGGCGGCAAGGGCTCGGATATGGAATAGGCGGCGGGGGCAAGCAGAAAGCTGCGTTCCGGGATCAGGCTGGTCGCAGGTAACAGCCGCAGCACCCGGTCAAAACCTATGCGATTGCCGATGGATGACAGCAAATCAGCCATCGCATCCTCATGCCTGATCGTTGGGCCGCCCCCGATCTGTTCAGGTGCAAGGCTTTCGGTCAACGGGGCGGTCAACCGCAGCGCGTCGATGCCAAAGCCGGAATCGACCTCGCCCACGCCCTTGGTGAACAGCGCCGCGATCCGGACAGGATCATGCATCGGGCGGGCGAGGCCGATCTCGATCTGCACCGTGCCGCGATCTACCCGGCGCAGCTCCAGCCGCACCCTTCGCGCGCCCATGCGGTGCCGGGCCAGCTTGGCACACAGCCGGTCCAGCAGGCGCGACAGGCCCGCCATCACATCCGATTGCTGGCCGATCGGTTCTGGCAGGGTCATCCGCACCCCGAAATGCGGGGCGTCAGGTGTGGCCGCAACCGGTTCGGCCTGTGCCCCAAGCGCCTGATCCAGCCGCAGCACCAACCCCGTCCCGAAACGCCGCGCCAAGGGGGCGCGGGGCAGGTGGGCCAGATCGGCAATGCGCGACAAGCCAACCCGCGCCAGCGCGTCGGCGGTATTGTGATCGACCCGCAGCGCCGCGACCGGAAGGTGCCCGATCCCCTCGGCCAACCGGCCATCGGCGATGATGCCGCCGCCGTGGCGGGCAAGGGCGTAAGCCGCCCCACGGGTTCCCGCAATCGCGCTTGCAGCCTGCAACCCCGCCCGTTCCAGCCGTGCCTTCAGATCGTCGCGCAGGCCCGCTTCACCGCCGAAAAGATGCGGCACGCCCGAGATGTCGGCAATCAGCCCGTCCACGCCGTCGTTCGCCACCATCGGGGCATAACGCCCGGCCCAGCGGCGCAAGCTGGCCAGCGCCGCAGCCTCGCGCGCCAGATCGGCAATGCGCGTGGCAAGATCGGGACAGATGGCGCGGGCATCGGCCAAGGCCATGCCACGCGACAGCCCCCGCGCCGAGGCTGCCGGATTGAGACAATGCAGGTGATCGGCATTGCCCGACCGATGGGTCAGGGCGAAAGGCCCCTCAACGGGGCGGGCCCTAAGACTCGTGTCGCTCGCGAGCCTCGGAAACCATATGGAAAGTAGCCGACGTGCCATTCCAGTTCAGTGCCCAGCTTCCTAATGTTCCTCTTTTGTTCTTAATAAGGCGCCAGCGGTGCAGAGTCGAGTGTTCAGCTGTCGCGGCGATCGGTTCACACTGCCAACGGGTTTCGGCGGCATTGCTGCCCGCATCCTGATGAATCAACACGAGGCCGGTCGTGCCTCCTGCCTCTGCCGCAAGTTGCAGCCGGCGACCGGCAATCAGCGACAGTGGCTGTTTCGGCTCGGCAATCACCAAAGCAACGGGCGCCGCGCGCAATGCCTCTTCGGCACACCACAAAAGATCGGTTTCCCCGACCGGGCGCAACAGGTGCAACCGTTCACCCACGCCCTGCGGCAGGCCGCGCAACATCGGTGTTTCCGGCACATATGACGGCACAATCCACACCAACGGCCCCGGATGCCGCGCAGCCTGAAACAGCGCAAAAGCGCGGCGGCCGCGGCCCTCGGCCTCGTGCACACGCCGTTGGCGCAGCAGGAAGGGATCGTCGGGGGTGACTTCAGGCCGCATCCTCGCGCACTCCTTCCGCTACGATCTGCAGCATACCGTCGGCCAGGGGTCGCTGCAGGTGCAGCGCCTCTGCCGCCGGTGCGGTCAGCCAGCGCCGCCATTCTTCCGGCCTCGTCAGGATGACCGGCATCGCCTTGGGGTGAACCGGTGCCACCTCGCGGTTGGGCGGGCAGGTCAGGAACCCGAACAGCTCCGCCGTGATCTCGCCCTCCTTCACCTTGCGCACCGAGGTCCATTCGGTGCGGAGACCCGCGAAAAACGCCAGCGGACGATCTGCGCCAAGGGCAAACCAAACCGGATGGTTGCGCGGCGCACCGGGGCGATTGTCGATCTCGGAAAAACTGGTGAAAGGCACAAGGCAGCGGTGCTGCACGCCAAGCCAGCGTTTCCAATGCGGCGAGGCCACATTGCGGATATTGGTCACGCCCGGATCGCGGTGCTTGCCCTCCAGAAAGACCTGCGGTGTCGGCATGCCCCATCTTGCCCTGGTCAGTTGCCAGCCACCTTCGCCATGGCGGATGATCGGGGCTGCATAGTCAGGGAATATCCCCGCCATAGGGGGCAGATTGCCCACCAGATCTTCGAATGCTTCGCCGTTCTCGACCATATCGTCAAAGACATGCCGCATCGCATCCTGGCTTTTGGTCTGGGAGTAGAGGTTGCACATGGAAGCACCTGAGGAATCGGGACGCGGAAGAATAAACCGGAACATTGCCAGAACTTCCAGCGCGACGAAAGCCCCCTATATGCCTTATCCACGCGGCACAAAAACGCGCCTGAACCAGTCCAACCTGTCACCTTACGATCAAATAGAGTGTGCTGCCGTTGCGATAGATCGTCAGGGCGACCGGGCCCTTTTGATCAGGCAGCTCCGCATAGAACGCGGCTGTATCGGTGACGGGGACATTGTTGACAGCCGTGATCACGTCACCGGTCATCAGGCCCGAAAATGCCGCCGGACTGCCGGGGGTAACGGCGATCACGGCCACACCTTTTACATCTCCAAAGCCGTCCATTCCCGGCGTAAGGGGCCCAAATTGGGCACCGGAAAGGGCTTGCAGGTCAGGCGCAGGGGCTGCGGCCTCGTCTTGCTCCTGGCCTGCCTGAATGGTCGCGGCAACCTCCATCTCGGTGCCATTGCGCATCAGCGAAAGCCGCAGTGTCGTCCCTGCCATCACCAAGCCAATCTGGTTTCTGAGATTGCTGGAACTCTCAACCGGGTTGCCGTTGACGGCTGTGATGATGTCACCGGCTTGCAGCCCGGCGGCATCTGCAGGCGTGCCGGGCAACACCTGCGTCACGATCGCGCCGCGTGAAACGCCAAGCCCCAAGGCATCAGCCAGATCCGGGGTCAGATCCTGAATCATTATACCCAACTGTCCGCGCCGGATTTCCCCGAACTGGATCAATTGGTCCATAATCGAGCGCGCCATGTTGATGGGGACGGCAAACCCTATGCCGACATTTCCGCCAGATGGGGCGATAATAGCAGAATTGATCCCCACAAGTTTGCCGTCAAAGGTGACCAACGCGCCCCCTGAATTCCCCGGATTGATCGAGGCGTCCGTTTGGATGAAATCCTCATAGCCTTGGGGGTTGATGCCGGATCGATCCAACGCACTGATGATGCCAGAGGTGACGGTCTGGCCCAGTCCGAAAGGGTTTCCAACGGCAACGACAAAGTCACCCACTTGCAGGCGGGATGAATCCCCCATCGGCAAGCCGAAAAGCGCGTCTGCCGTGATCTGTAGCAAAGCCACGTCAGTGGCCGGATCGGTTCCGATGACGGTGGCCGCAAAGTTGCGGCGGTCTTTAAGTGTCACGGTGATGTCGACGGCATTTTCAATAACGTGATTGTTGGTCAGGATATAACCGCGGGCCGGATCCACGATAACGCCAGATCCCGCGCTGAGGCGCCTGCGCGGCTCAATCGTTTCCGGCAGGCCAAAGAACTTCTGGAAGAACGGATCATTGAACAGCGGATTCATCTGTGGCGGCTGTTCACTGACCACCGAGATATTGACGACAGCGTCTGTGACTTGCCGCAAAAGCGGCGCGATCGTCGGCACTCCGCGTTCGTCCATCTGCGCATAGGACTGCGCGTTGCCGGTTAGCGGTGCAATGACAAGAAACAGGATCGCGATTGCGGAATGGAAATGACGGATCATGACATATCCCTTTTTCTACAGACCTTCGATGCCATGGCAGATTGTCAGGCAATCATATGTTTCAGGTTTGATCCCATAGGCGGCAGGGCACTTCATTGACGCATGTCACTGGAGTGATGAATAACCGCCCGGCGGTTAGTGGCGGGTGTCACAGAACTTGCCCATTTCAGTATCAGATGACCCACCATCAGCCCGATGGTCGCGACGGCAAGGCCAAGCACCAGACCCTTGCCGACATCGGCCGACGAAAGAGCCCGCTGCATTTCCTGACCCAGACCCTGCGTGACCTTACGGCGCTGCCTGCCGCCCATATGGCCGTCGGGAAGGCCAGGATGGCAGCGCCCATGCCCTTGTGCGCGGTCAAGGGTGATGGCCATGAGCACTGTCATTCTCGTCATTTTTCGTTCCCTCTTTCGTGCAAACGCACCCGCACAAAGTCCTCGGGCGCGCCGCTTTTACAGAGACAAATACGACCGGCCCGGCGCGCGCATGGGCCGCAAAGAAGCATGTCCAGTAACAGCACTCGGATGCGCGGCCGCCCGCATTCATTGCTTGACGGAAAGACTCTCGATCAGGCTTACTGCAACCTGCCGATGTCCGAAGCGGTGGCGGCGCAACCAAGTTGGAAAATTATTTAGACAACGCCCTGATACTATTCAAACAAATCGAACCACCTTTAATCTCACTATTCATGTTCACGTTGGAAATTGATGCGCGATAGCGCTTTAGGGAAGACTTCGCGCCTATCAATACTCATTTCGGAGACCACCAATGACCCAAATGGCCCAGTTTTTACCAAGACTTTTGATACTCGTTTGCGCAGGCGCCATTGCAGGATGCGTTCCCACCACTGTTGAGCAAAGGCCCGCATCCAATACGACGTTGCCACGTCTTACGGGCGAGGCTGCTGCGGTTGCAAAACTTAAACCTGCGCTCGCGATCAAAGGGCTCCAAATGCAACCCGTGCCAGCCTCACGCGCCGATGCACTAACGCAGTATTGCACCGGCAAGGCCGAAGTGCTGGTGTTGTCGACCGATATGACCGACTCTGAGGTGACCAAATGCTGGGCGGCAGGTGGCCGTTGGAGTGCTGTATCGTCTGAGGGCTTGAACGTTTATCTTGCGCCGGATTTCAACGCCCGGCACAGCACCTTCGATTGGTGGGCATAACGGACCTGCACCGGTTTTATGCCTTCCGGGCGCGCATGTCTGGCGGCGCTGGGGCGGAAACCACGTGGTAGCCGCAGCGCTTATGGCCCATCCAAAAAGGTCACCTGTAATTTACATGGCCCTGCAATATGGAGACCGCAAAAAATGATTTTCAAAACCAACTCCAGAAATCCGACGCCAGAATCCGAGAAAGCATGCCCCGAAATGCGCAGGGCATTCGATGTTGGCTTGGCCGCGTGCCGGCTGACGTCATTGATTGTTTCAACAGCCCTTGTTCTTGGACCTTTTGCTTATCCGCAAGTTGCGGTTGCAGGCGCCGATAATCTGGTTTGGCAGCGGGCACCACGCCTGGAATCGCTTCCTGATCCCGCGAAGGCCACCCGATTGGTTCAGGAAAACCTTGCCATCGCCGGATTCGAAAATCTCATCAGTATGCTGGATGGCTATCGCACCATTTTTCCCACGCTCGACGATCTTTCCACACAATTTGGCAACGATCCGACGGCTGCGTTTGCCTATGTGCGAGATATGATCCGCACCGAACCCTATGTCGGAACTCTGCGTAGCCCGATGTCGGTCATCGCGGCCTCTGGCGGAAATACACAGGACAAGTCAGAATTGTTGATGGTGCTGCTGCGCAAGATGGGACTGGATGCCCGTATCGCAGAAGCGCCGTTAACCGATGCAATGGCCGAACAGTTGCGTGTTTCAAGCTGCGGCGTGGTACTGACCGCAGACGAAAACATCGGGACGTTGATCGGGCTTAGCGAGGCGACAACGATCCGTGCAATTGCGCGTGCGCAGCGCGACTATGGCCGGTTGCTGGATGCCGTTCCTTCGATCACAGACGCGACGCCTGCCTTGTCTGCGCAATTTGGCGACCGCCATTACTGGGTGCAATACCGAGACGCCAATGGCTGGCGCGATCTTGATCCCTCGGTGCCTGACATGCAGGCTGGTGCGGCTATGGCGCCCCCCGAGGCGCTGTCGGAAGGCGGAGCCAATCCGCATCTTGTTACGGTCTCGGTGGTGATCGAGACGCTAAGGGACGGAAAACTGCGCGAACAATCGGTGCTGACACAAGAGTTCGCCGCGCGCGACGCCGATGAAAAGATGATCCAGCTTGGATTCACGCCCGCGGGGGCCGGAATTGCGGGAGTGCTTAGCGACAAGCTGTTGGATGCAATCGACCTGTCACCAAAACTTAAGCCAGTGCTTATTGTCGATTTCATCCCGACCCTGGGAAAAGAATTTTCACAACCAAGCCCCTTGGCCGCAGGTGGGCTAAGCGGCACAAGTCAAGAGGACGCTGTCACCGCCGTTTGGCTTGATATCAGGTCGGTCGCACCCGAAGGCATAACACGCACCGCCCGTCGGGCTGTGATGGACCTGTTGCCCTTTGCAGAGCGCCAATCCAACCCAATTTCCCCGGATGCGATCCTGAACCCGGTCGCGGGTGTTCGGTATCCGCAGGCTTTGGAAGGGGTGACTTTGATCGTTACGGCGAACGGCGGGATGGATGCGCGAAACGATGCATACCGCCTGGCCTATATACAAAAAACCTGGAACGAGACCCTCACCACATTGCGTGACGGGACAACCGATCCCGAGCTCCTCATGTGGATAAATTGGACGGCGGCGCATAGTTTGGCAACGGGTGCAGAGCGCACAACACGAGACCTGCGGACGCAGGATGGTAAAACCTGCGGGTATTACGGCCATGCGAATGTCATGCTGTCCAGTCTTCACCCTGTCGGTCAGGACGCTTATAAATCGTCTATCGACTGGGCAATTGACGGGATCGACTTGACCTCTGCCATAGCCGACCCTGATCCGCGCGATTTGCAGGCACTGCGGCTGTGGTATGGGTCTGTGCGTTCTGCGATCGAAACCGAATGGGTCGCGTCGGGGGCAGATGCGTCGCAAGCGGTATCTACGAGCATTTTGCTGGATGGCCCGTTGATGCGCCTGCCCCCGGATGCCGTTGCCAAAATGGGTTCTGCCATGGCGCAGCGCGATCAGGAAAATGGTTATCTGCTCATGGGGGCGGCAAATGGTGCATCTTCCGCCTGGTGGCGGGTCGATCCGACCACTGGGGCGACGGATGCGCGTTTGTCCGGGCTAGGGAACAATGCGTGGACCTTCGGTCTGAACTACGTCAGCGCGTCGAAGGCCGCAGGCGAGATTTATGTGACTTCCAAGGAAACGCAACTCTATATGGCGCTTGCTCGCAGGACGATTACAGACAGGCAGTTTGCCCAAGCCATGAAAGCCCTGAACTACTATAAGAATTTGGGCGCCAAGAGAGGCCAACAAGAATATCAAGCAATGCTGACGATCGGGTTCTTGACGGGTGCCGCTGTCGGTAGTGGTGTCGGGCTTGGGCTTTATATCAAGTTCAGCGATGCGTGGGGCTATCGTCATGTGCCCTCTAGCAATGACAAGTGAACTGGAACTCTGAAGCCGTCAGTCCCACTCCAACTGTTGGAAAACGGCCTGCGCGTTGCGGCCGGCAAGTGAATCGAACTGGCCGAGATAGGCAAAAGCGGATTGGTCCACTTCAACCGACCCGATGATGTCTCCGCCGTTTTCGATATAAGTGCGCATCCGGTCCCGCAGGTTTGTCAGGTAATCACGCGTATCCGCCTGCGCCCGCTCCAACGTGGTCAGGGGGCCGTGCCCCGGGATCAGATGCAGGGGGGCCAATGCCTCTATCGCGGCAAAAGCTTCGAGCCATGAGGCGCTGTCGGAAAACTCCATCACGCCCGGAATGCGCCCGACATAGACGATGTCACCGGTGAAGACCGCGCGCTGATCAGGAAGCCATACAAAGCTGTCGCCGGGGGTATGGGCCGCACCTGCGTGATGTATTTCAATCTGACGCCCACCAAGATCAAGGACATGATCGGTGTCAAAGACAACATCGGCGTAGGAAGGCCGGGTTCCTTCCAGACCATTCCCGACGAGTTGCGACAGCACGGTCAACTGCAACGAACCGCGCGCCTGTTGGTCAGCGACAGCTGCAGCCGACGCGATCACTGTCGCCCCTTGTTCCTTCCAATAGCCATTGCCGAGCCAGCGGTGGTCCTGCCCGCCGGTGTTGATGACATAGCGGACGGGCTGATCGGTCAGGCCGCGCACCACACCGTGCAGCATCGCCGCCCCCGCCCGTGTTCCACCCGGATCAACCAGAACCGCGCCTTCGCTGGTTTCGATCAGGCCGAAGGTGGCGTTGTTGCCCAAATTCTCAGGATCGCGCTGTTCGGCGGGGCCTTCTATGGCCCAGACACCTGCGGCGACAGGCTGGACGGTCAGAACATCTGCAAAGGCTGCCGCAGGCGCAAGCAAGGCGAAAAGGATCAGGGAAATTTGTTTCATCATAAATTCAATGGTTATGCGGGTTCCGGCCCGATGCAAGCGCAAAGCGACAGGTGTGATGATGCCTGCGCCCCTCAGGCCGGCTATTGCACCAAAATCCCTGACGGACGGGGACACAAACGTACCAAGCCCGATGGTTCCGGCGGTTTTGCCGTTGCGGATTGCGTTCGTCCCTGCTGCGTAACAACCATCGGTCGCACGACGGCCTGCTATGGACTGGTGTTGTGGCAAAGCCATCTTATCGTGGAAACTGACTGGAAATGCTGCCTTTCAATTGCAATGGCCCCTACTGAATGTTACCCGTTTGATAAAATAAATGTGAATCAATCAGGTATTAGTCTGTGGTTGGAAACAACCTTTGGTATAAACGCCTGCCGCGTCGGGATATTTTCGATGTGGCGGCATAAAAAAGAGTACGCGGTAGTGGCATATCAAGCAGGCAGCGGAGGCCATGATTGCGTAAAATCAGCCCGCTCGATCAAACTATATCTCGGGCTTGTGTCGGTTCTGTTCCTGCTTTCCGCCTGCACCGAAGGATTTGTGCGCTTTCCGGTGACGGAAAAGTCGCAGGAAAACGTGTCGCAGGATGTGACCATCATCCGGCTTGACGCGTCCAACATCGCCAGCTTTTCCAGCCCCAGCCATGTGGCCCGCGCGACCACCTTGCCGAATGGTCGCGGCTGGGAATACCGCGTGGGTGTGGGCGATGTCCTTAACATCATCGTCTTCGATCACCCCGAACTGACACTGCCCGCCGGACCACAGCGCAGCGCCGAGGAAAGCGGGTTTCTGGTTCAGGCCGACGGAAGCTTTTTCTATCCCTTCATCGGTCAGGTGACCGCCCGCGCACGATCGGTTGCCGATATCCGTGCCGAGGTGACAACGCGTCTGGCGGCATTTATCCCCGATCCGCAGGTTGTCGTCCGCATTGCCGCCTTCAACTCGCAGAATGTCGTCGTGACCGGAGAGGTCGCCGCGCCCAGCAGGCAGGCCCTGACCACCACACCGCTGACCCTGGTAGAGGCCGTGAACGCGGTTGGCGGGCTGAAGGACACCGCTGATGCGCGGCGCGTCACCGTCCAGCGCGGCGGCACGCTTTACAACGTCGATCTTGACGGGTTCCTCAGCGCGGGCATCCGCCAGAACAACCCTGTTCTGCGCTCTGGCGATATCGTCAGCGTTCCCCGCCGCAAGGCCGAAGAGGCGTTTATCCTTGGGCAGGTCCAAAAGCCCGCCGCGGTTGATCTGTCGGTCGAACCCGTGACGCTGACGCAGGCGCTGACCCGTCAGGGCGGGTTGGACGAACTGCGTGCCGACGCGCGTGGCGTGTTCGTGTTCCGGGCCGACGGGGCAAGGATGACAGTGTTCCAGCTCGAGACATCGTCGCCGGTCGGTCTTCTTCTTGGCACCCGGTTTATTCTGGAACCGCGCGATGTGGTCTATATCACGCGCTCGCCGCTCCAGCGTTGGAACGACACGATCAACGGGCTTTTGCCGTCGGTGCGTGGCGCTTCGGTTGTTGAAGCCCTCGGAAATTAAGAGGCGTTTCCCATGAACAGGATTCTTGTGGTTTGCGTCGGCAACATCTGCCGCTCGCCTGTCGGAGAGCGTATTCTGGCCGCGCGCCTGCCAAAGGCGACGGTCACGTCGGCGGGCATCGGCGCGCTGGTCGGGCATGGTGCCGACAGCACCGCCGCCGAGGTCGCCGCAGCGCGAGGCGTGTCGCTTGACGGGCATGTCGCGCGGCAGTTCACCAGCCGGATCGGCGAGGAAAACGACCTGATCCTTGTGATGGAACCGGGCCACCGCCGCGAAATCGCCAAGCAGGCGCCGCATCTTCTGGGCAGGATCATGCTGTTCGATCATTGGACCGGCGGCACCGGCATTCCCGATCCGTATAAGCGCCCGCATGAATATCACGCAAAAACATTTGATCTGATCTTGGCTGCAGCCGGGGCATGGGCAACACGTTTGGCAGAAAAGGCCCCCGACTGACATGAGCACACACACAACGATGCAAGCCCCCCCCGAAGATGACGAGATTGATCTGGGGCAACTGGTGTCCCGTCTTTGGGCCGGCAAAGGCTGGGTTTTTCTGGCCATGGTTCTGTCTCTGGCAATCGGTCTGGCCTATGTCTTGGTCACGCCGCCGACCTATCAGGCCGACAGCCTGCTTCAGCTCGAGGAAAAAGGGGGTCAGCTTGCCCTGCCAGAAGCGCTGGCCGGTATGGCGGGCGAGACCCCCAAAAGTGTCGCCGAGATAGAGATCGTGCGGTCGCGCATGGTTCTGGGGCAGGCCGTTGCCGACCTGAAACTGGACTGGCGGGCAGAGCCGCGCGAGGCACCCGTGGTCGGGTATGCACTGCGCCGCTATGCCCTGCCAATCCCCGAGATCGGCCTGCTTGCGCCCTATGCACGGACAGAGGAACGCATCCGGCTGGACCTGCTGGAAACGCCGCCCGAATGGGTCGGAAAAGACATCGACATCATATCAGACGGTGAGGGCGGGTATCTGGCAACCCTTCCCGATGGGCAGCAGATCAACGGCCGTGTCGGACAGACAGTGCGCGTGGCAAAGCGCGGTTTTGCCCTGCGGATCGGCGACCTGATCGGGCAAAAGGGGCGCAGCTTTGTCATCAGCCAAGGCAGTGAAACTTCGATGATCAACGGCCTTCGCGCAAACCTGAGCGTGTCGGAAAAGGGCCGTCAATCCGGCATTCTGGAACTGCGCTTTACCGATCAGGACCCGCAAAGGGCGCAACAGATCCTTGGCGCGATTGCCCGGGCCTATCTGGGCCAGAACGTCGCGCGCAGTGCCGCCGAAGCCGAAAGCAGCCTTGGCTTTATCGCCAGCCAGTTGCCCGAGGCAGAGCGTGCCGTGGTCGAGGCCGAGGCCACCCTGAACCAGTACCGGCAATCGCAGCAATCGGTTGACCTTGCACTGGAGGCGCAAAGCCTGCTGACGCAGGTCACCCGTCTGGAAAACGAGATTGAGGCGCTGAAACTTCAGGAAGATGAAGTTTCGCAACGCTATACCAGCAACCATCCGGTCTATCAGACCCTGCTGAACAATCGCGCGGCCCTCGAAGAGCGCCTAGCGGTTCTGCGCACAGAGGTCGACGCCCTGCCGCGAACCCAACGCGAGATCATCAACCTGACACGCACTCTGGAAGTGGCGCAAACCGTCTATACCCAGTTGTTGAACCGGCGTCAGGAATTGCAGGTGCTTCGGGCCAGCAATATCGGCAATGTCAGGATCATCGACAGCGCCCGCGCCGCGCCGAATGCCATTGCCCCCCGCAAATCCCTGATCCTTGCGCTTTCGCTTGTGCTGGGTGGCATGGTCGGCGTGGGGTTGGTTCTGGTGCGCCACTGGATGCGGCGCGGGGTGCAGGGCGCGGACGAACTGGAACAGATCGGCCTGTCGGTCTTTGCCACCGTCAATCTGGCCCCCACGCCCGCCCGCGGCACTATGCGCAAGGGCACGCTGCCGATCCACGCGCTTACGCATTCCGACGACCTAGTGACCGAGGCGTTCCGTTCGTTGCGGACCAGCCTTCATTTCGGCATGCTGGACGCTGCAACACGCTCTATCTCGTTGACCAGTGCCGCGCCGAACGCGGGTAAATCGTTCACGGCGGTGAACCTTGGCGTGGTCACGGCGCAATCGGGCCAGACGGTCTGTCTGGTGGATACCGATTTGCGCCGCGGTCATCTGCGACGCTATTTCAACGTGCCAAAGAACCAACCCGGCCTGGCAGAGGTGATAGCAGGCGAGGCAACGCTTGACGATGTGCTGGTCGAAGGTCCGGTGCCCGGCCTGATGTTCCTGCCGACGGGCCGCTATCCGCCGAACCCGTCCGAGCTTTTGATGCGGGCAGAGTTTTCCGATCTGATCAAGACGCTCGACAGCCGGTTCGACCTGACCATCTGCGATGCGCCACCGGTTCTGGCTGTGACCGATCCGGTGATCATCGGGCGGGCCGTCGGTGCGACGATTGCCATCGTGCGCTATGATGACACCCCGATGGCCGAGGTGCAGGCCGTGCGCCGCACGCTTGACGCCGCCGGTGTGCGCCTGACCGGTGCCATCCTGAACGGCTTTGACCCGCGAAAGGCCAAAGGCGGGTCCGGTTACAGCTACGGGTATAGCTATCGTTACGATTACAAAAGCCTGAAGGACTAGCCGGTTTGAAAGGCCTTCCAGCCCATTGCGGACTGCCGCCGCTCCCTTGGTTTCTGGTGCAGATCAAGCCGAACAGTTTCCAGATCGCCAGGCGCAATCTGGAGCGGCAAAAGCTATCGGTGTTCAGCCCGCAACAGGCAGAGACCCGCCGCACCGCCGGGCATTTCAAAACGACCCTCCGGCACCTGTTTCCGGGGTATCTGTTCACCAGTTTCGACCCTGAAAGCGGGCCTTGGCGGACGATCAACCACACTTACGGCGTGTCGCGAATGGTCAGCTTTGGCACACAGGCACCAAGGCCGGTGCCCTCGGGCATCATGTCTGCACTCTTTGCGCGCTGTGATGACGCCGACCTGATCCAGCCGCCCGCCGCGCTGATCGCGGGCGATCAGGTTCAGGTCACGGCCGGCCCGTTCGCCGACTTTGTTACAACCGTCGAAAACGTCAGCCCCGACAGGCGTATCTGGGTTTTGCTGGACATTCTGGGCCGCGCCACAAAGGTCGCGATCGAGCCCGAAGATCTAAAGAGACTGTAGCGCGGGCGGCACCAAACCGCGCCAGACCCAAATTGCCTCCTTTCATTTCCACGAAAAATCGCGCCATTAAACCATGGGATCAAATTCCCAAGGTGGCACAAAATATGTCACAGGCCCGCAAGCATTCCACATTCCGTTGATTTTGATCAATGATGATCAAAGGCATTCAAAACATCGTGACCCTCAAGTCGATGATGAATGGAGTCGGGTCGATGTCAGGTTTTGGCATTCCCAGTGATCGCCCCGGACAGATCGTCGACTCGTTTGGATGGCCCCGTGGAAAGAGGCCTTTGTGGTTCCGCAGTATGGAACACCGAGGCATGGAAACCGGCCAAAACTTTTAGGATGGAGACGGAAATTGGCAACGCAAATAGATCCAAGCAAGGTCGATGACTGGGACGAGCCTTTGAACAAGGATCCGGTATTCACGTCATCCCATGTTTTCAGCACGTCGGATATCACGGTTACATTCGGCGGCTTGACCGTTGGTAACGCGGAAAATCCGCAAGGCGTGTTCGACACGATCGACGATCCGGCTGACGACACCGACACCAAGATCACCAAGGAAGGGGTTACCCTCTATCCGATCGACAGCGAATTCGGTTACTATGTCTCGGACTTCCAGAACGCGACAACCAAGGTGCTGGACGGCGATTATGCCGAAGGTTGGGCGGGTGATCTGAAGGACGCCGGTGGTGCCCAGATCGGTATCGTCATCTCTGACTCGCCCACCGACACATTCAAGACGCCTGCGGTTCTGGGCACTTGGCTTGCGGGCCTTGGCGGCAACACCGTAAAGGCGTCGACCGAGCATTATGTCGTGATGCAAAACATTCTTTCGGACCAGAAATATCCCGGCGATCCGGATGCTCTTTATCCGCTCGACAACGATCTGTACCTGATCGGAGGCGCCTACGACGGGATGCTCGTGGCCGATGCCATTACTCTGGCGGGCGACGTGAACGGGGACGGGGTTGCGGATATCAAAGACGTTCTGGCCCCGAACGAGACCGAGATCGACGTCAACATCGCAGCCAGTTCCGACTATTCGGTGACACTGAAGGATGACGGAAAGCTGCTGTATCGTTGGGGCAACACGATCAAAAAGCCCAATGATGTCCGGCTCGAGGCCACGATGGATCTGCCCGACGAGTGGAGCGAATATAACCCCGAGACCTCGTTGCGCACCCTTTACAAGGTGACTGCGGCAGAGTTGGTCATTCATCACACGATCACGAACAACCCCAATGATCAGGTCCGTCCCGAAGATTTCGAGAACGAGGCCGCAATCGGCACGCTACCGACCTACACGATTGTCGCGGACTACAATGTGGACGGGGGCGGTGCGCGCGAAGTCTGGATCACGACCGATGACTATTATGCGGGCGACGGCACGCTTTACCCGGCCGGGACCATTTTGCGCGACGCCAATCTTGCGGCCTTGTGGGCTGGCAGCGAACTGGCCGCGCTGGGTGCCGATGATGGCGCGGCAGGCTTCACCAACGCCTGGTACACCACGATGGACCGCGAACCGTTCGAGCCAGTTCTGAACGAAGACGGGACTGAATATGCCGGCTCGGGTCCGCGCTGGCGGCTACAGCCCGACAAATACGGGCAGGATCTTCCTTCGGTCGTCATTCCGATCGATCCAAGTGACTTGCCGCCTCCGACGCAGGACGAAGTGAAATACGACGTCGGGGCCGAAACGCAGACCGTTCTGAACCTGCTTGACTGGGGGGCTCCGGTCGCGCCGCTGTCGATCAGCGCGGGCTGGCAGGACAAGCCGGGCGAGGTGTCGATCAACGGTATGAACTACACTGACGGGTTCGACATTGCCGTTTACATCAAGGGCGACATCAAGCCCGCGACGATCTACAGCGCTGAACTTCTGGTCGATTATGAACAGGTCACGCCCTATGGTGTCGGCGCCGAGATCATCGGCACGGACGGGGCGGACTATCTTGTCGGTATCGGGACGAACACCTTCACCGGCGGGGCAGGAAATGACCTTTTCGTGGTCAGCTATGGCTCGTCTCTTGACGGCGTGGCCCTGACCCAAAGCATAATCACCGATTTCATCGCAGGTGAGGATACTGTGGGTCTGATTGGTCTGGGCGTCAATGACATCAACTTCGCCGATACGGTGTCTCAGGTCCTCGTCGAGGGCGGTCTCGAAATCTACATCGACAGCGATGGAACGGGCACGGAAGAGACTGCCACCCTCGTGGCGACGCTCAGCAATGTCGGTCAGGAACTGGTGATGGAGACAGACTTCCTGATGTCCAACCCTGGCCCAGCGACCGAGCCGGGCACGATCGACCCCAATATCGTGATCGGAACGGCGGCCTCTGAAACGCTGACAGGTAGCATAGGCGACGACATCATCTCGGGCCTTGCGGGGAACGATACCCTTTACGGGCTTGCCGGGGATGACGTTCTGGACGGTGGCGCGGGTGTCGATCGGTTGTTCGGCGGTCCGGGGGCGGATGACTTCGTCTTCGCCGACGGGACACAGCTCGACATTGTCTACGACTTCGAGGACGGCATGGACATGATCCAGCTTGCCGGGTTGAGCGTCGATGATGCGGTGATCAGCGCCTATCGCACCACGGGCACGCTCATCACGATCGGTGACGACCGGATGATCCTGCGCGATGTGGACCATACGCTTATCACTATCGACGACTTCATCCCTGACGCGACTCTGCTCACCGTCTGAACCAAGCCAGCGAACGAATATGCAAGGAATAATGCAATGAAAGACAAAATGAAATATTGTGCGCTGGTTGCTGTCGTTGCGGCGCTTGCCGGATGCGGCGGCGGCGGCACCGATGCAGCTGTTACGTCCAATCCACCCAGCTACGCCGATCTTACCACATCGGCGCAAGCGGCCGCTGCTGGCTTGATCGACCTCGACACCGGCACCCTTGCGGGGGCCGAACGCACGACGCTTCCCAACAGCGGCGCGGCCACCTACACGGGCTATGTGGGCGGCGACGTCAACGGGGCCGGGCTTATCGGTGAACTGTCCCTGACAGCCGACTTTGCGACAAGCGGCGTCACTGGTTCGGCGACCAACTTCCAACACGAAACTGCGGGTGCCTATACCGGCACCCTTGGCCTTCAGGGCGGCACCATCTTGGCGGGCGCTCTGGTCGGCGATCCTGACAAGCTCTATGGCACCTTGCAGGGCGACCTCGTGAACGGCGGAACGACCTATGCGTCTGATATAGCGCTCGACGGTTCTTTCCTTGGCGGGACCGGAACAGATGTTCCCGATGCGATTGCGGGGCTTGCTGACGGAACGATCGGGGGGGATTTCCTTACGGGTGCCTTCATCGTGAAAAAGTAGGTTCCAAGGATATGTCGGGATGCCGATCAGACGGATTTTCCCGACGTATTCCCGAATTCACAACATGGCGAGGCCTCAGCACAGTTTTGCGCGGGGGCCTTTCCAATCAATCAAAAGGCGGCTCACGGTACGGCAGGTTGGTCTGGACAGCCATGACACACCTGTCACCACGACAGGATGGAAGAGACAGCATGGACCTGTCGCGCTTTGGTGATCAGGCGCTTTATCTTGTTTACAATCAAACACCTAGTGGTGGGTGTTTACAGGCAGACAATGCGGGGTTTTGTGGCGCTCATCCCGGCGATGTCGTGTCGTATCTCGTCCAGGTAATTTGGGTTCATCACGATGACCGTGTCGTCATCGGTCAGACCCACCGCGTCGGGGGCCTGTATTTCAATGCCGGTGAGGGGCATGAAACATCCCTGTTTTTGGCGGTTCAGGTCGATGGCAAAGCCGATCTCCTGACCTGCCTGCCGCATGATCAGTGCGAAGGTCACGCCCTTCGAGGCCGTGCCCCATATCCCAATTCGGCCATTTGAGGTCCGGTTTTGCAGCGTTCTGGTCCAGGTGTCGATGAGGCGGCCCGCCTCCTCGACATAGCGGGATTGGCGCGCAATGGCCTGTTCGACGTCTGATGGGCTGTCTGGTGTTGCGGCGCCCTTTCGTATTTCGGCCCACAGATACTGGGCACCGTAAACGGCACGGACCTCGCCCTTCAGGCCATGCTGGCCAAACATCGACCGCAGGGCGTGCGGCGTGAACAACGAACAATGCTCGAAAAAGAAGTCATAGAAGGCGGCGTTTTCGAATATCCAATCGACGGAAGGTGTTTCTATAAACAAAACCTGATCGTCCCGGCGCAAAGCATTGGAAAGACATTCCGTAAACTGGCGGGGTTCGGCAATGTGTTCGATGGTGTGGCGGGAGCAGAAAATATTGGCATCCCGAGAAATCTTGGAAATGGAGTCGGACGTAAAGAACTCTCGATGAACAACGGCGCAGGCGGGAAGCGGGGTTTTCCCGGAAAATGACGGATCAAATCCAACCGCAGAGTGAACCCGCCCTTCAGAGCGTTCGACCACCAGCCGCAAGAAATCCGCTTCGCCGCAGCCGATCTCTACGTAGTGAATAGGTGTATCCCCCGGGATAGCGGCAATCACATCGTCGGCACGCGCCTCCAGGTGGGCCCGGTAAAAGGCCGAGCCGAGCACATCATTGTTGTAGGTCTCGTCATATTGGATCAGGTCGTCAGAAAATGCGTCGTTCCATACGAAGCTGCAGGTCGCGCATTGGGCCATCGCCAATGAGGCCTTTGGAAAGTCCAAAGCAGCTTGGCGGCTGGGCAGGGTCGTGTTTTGCAAGGTCGGAACCGGTGAGCGATGCAAAAAGACCTTGTGCTCAGCGACTATGCCGCAGGCGGGGCAGGGCTTGCTGGACGTGGATGTGGGTAATGAATTGCCTTGAATCTTCGACATTTTTTGGTTTCATTTGATGCGCGGTATGTATCGGCGTTTGATTTCCTGACTCGTTTAGGTAACATCCAAGCGTGTAATGCAACCAAAAAAAAGCGCTCAAAAGGCGCCTGTATGCAGTAGTTAGGAATTCCATGCCCGCTCAGTCAGAACGGTTGTTCGTTTTCGGCGCCACGGGGCGGATTGGCGCGGCGCTTGTGAACGAGTCGCGCAAAGCGCTGGTTGAGCCTCTAGAGATGGACCGAACTGCGTTGCACGCATGTAAAAGCGTGGAGGCGGCGCAGGCTTTGCTGAAGTCCGCCGGGTTTTCCGCGCAAGATACGGTTATTGTTGCGGCTGGCGAAATCAACCCGCGCGCCGGGGACGAGGTCTTGCACCACGTGAATGTTGTTCTGGCGGGCAATGCGGCCTTGGCTGCGACCGGACTGGGCGGAAAAGCTGTGACCTTGGGAACTGTTCTGGAAACCAAGTTGTCGGTGGCGGCGCAGAATGCCTATGTGGCTGGCAAGGTCGCGGTCGCGGATATGTCGCGGGATCGGTGGCTGCACCTTCGTCTGAATACGGTCTATGGCGGCCCGGAACCCCACCCCTTTATGTTTATCGGTCAGGTTTTGGAAAGCCTTCGGTCCGGGCGCCGCTTTTCCATGACCGACGGCAGGCAACGCCGGGAATATCATCATGTCGAGGATGAAGTTCGCGCAATCATGATGCTTGCACGACGTGAGCGGGCAGGGGTTTTCAATCTGAACAACGGGTGCGATACCTCGCTTGCGGAACTTGCACAGGGGGTGTTCCGGCATTTCGGTAGGGAGGATCTGCTTGGGATCGGGGACCTGCCATCCCCTGAGTATGAGGCGTATGATCTTTCGGATGCAAGTGAGGTGACCCTGGATCCGGGGCCATTTCGGGACACAGTTCCCGCAGTTTGCACGTGGTTGGAGCGGCACGTCTGAGATCGTGTGACAAAGAGGACGGTTCTAATGCAGGCGACGGAAAAACTGATCACGATCCTCGTGCCCGTCTATAACGAGGAAGTGTCTTTACCCTTTTTTCTCGAACGCATCGACAAGGTGGTAGAGGACATACGGTCAAAGTTCGGATTTTCGGTGGAACTTGTTTTCACCGACAATTGCAGCTCTGACGGGACCGCCACAGTGCTGGAGCAAGCAGCAATAAGTCGCCCTTATCTCAGGGTGTTCCGCTTTTCGCGAAATGTCGGTTTCCAGCGTTCGATCATATCGGGCTATGCCCTTGCGCGGGGCGATGCCTGCGTGCAAATCGATTGCGATCTTGAGGATCCTCCCGAGTTGATCCTTGATTTCATCTCTGCCTGGCTCGAAGGCTACAAGGTGGTTTACGGCGTCCGGCTGTCGCGTCGCGAAGGTCTGTTGATGCGGGCGACACGGGGATTTTTCTATCGCATTGTCAATATGTTGTCCGAGGACGACACCCCGGTCAATGCCGGGGATTTTCGGCTGATAGACCGGCGTGTGATCGACATCGTCTGTCAGGTCAATGATGCCGAGCCCTATTTGCGCGGCCTGATTTCGAATCTGGGGTTCCGGCAAAAGGGGATTCCCTTTGATCGGGACGCACGAGTGGCCGGGGAGACAAAGTTCTCTTTGCGACAATATGCGTCGATCGCGATCGACGGGATCCTTCAATCCTCGATCCGGCCTTTGAACATATCGCTTTGGGTTTCTGTCTTTGCATTCCTTGTCAGCATGACGCTGGCATGCTTTTATATTATCAGCAAGTTGCTTGGAAACATTCAGGCCGAAGGCTTTGTCACGCTCGTCGTTTTGGGGCTGCTTCAGTTCAGTGTGCTGTTGTTGGTCATCGGGATCAACAGTATCTATCTTGGCCGGGTTTACCGTCAGGTGTTTCGCAGACCGATTTCGATCATCGAAGTGACCCGCAATGCGCCATTTTTGTCAGAGACCGACGGACTTGTATACTGGCCAGGAGAGCCTTCGCCGCTACGAGGAAAACACAAGAACGCGCTGCAAAACAAAGGACAGAGGCACGACGATAAAGACTGCGGCAGCACCTGCCCAGATTTGGGTGAAGCCGAAGTTGATGAAAAGGGCGATAAGGCTGACGTTAACAAAATATAGCCCGCCCCATAAAATGACATATCGAATAAACGAGTTTCGGCTGCTGCTGCGAAAGACCAGTTTTCGGCTGCTCCAGTGTCCGACAGTGATGCCGACGATCAGGCTGATCAGCGACGCCAGTGTGAAATGCAGGCCGATCCACGACAGCCCTGCGTAGATGCTGAAGCCCAGCAAAGTGTTCAGGGCACCAAAGATGCAAAAGCGAAAGACAATCGCGGCAGAGTTGTGGATGGTTTTAATCCAGGGCATGGGCAGTCTTGCGTTGGCGCCATGGCACCACAACTTGGAAGAAGACAAATTTCTGGGTGAGAACCAGCCAGAAATTGACGGTTTGCATGATCCGCTGACCCGGTGACAGGCGCAGTCCTGATATCAGTTCGGCCTGGCGAAAGTCGCGCAAGGCCTTTCCCATCAGGCTGCGGGTAAGATTGCCGCCGGAATAGGTGTTGGCGATGGCCAGGGATGGAATATGCCCGCATTTTCGTCCACGCGCCGTCATATAGCTATGGAGAATATCCGAGGCATAGCTTGCGTCGGCGGCATACTGAAAGGTCAGGCCGGTATCCCTTTTGTGAAGAAGAGGAATGCCAAACCGATTTCGGGTCGAGACCAGAGAGGCGATGAACGTCTGTTCGGGATCAAAAACGGACCCGCGGCGGAACCGGTTGTTCATGATCGGGCGTCCGGCACCGTCCTGGAACTGGATGTCGGAATAGACACTGACGATTTCCGGGTCGGTTTCCATCAATGCAATCGCCCGCGAAAAGGCAGAAGCGTCGATCAGGTGGTCGTCGCTGCAAAGAAAAATGTAATGGGGGCGTTCTACAAGGTCGAACAACCGGTTTATATTTGCTATCATCCCGATATTCTCTGCATTCTGCATAAGAACGATCCGGCTGTCCTGCGCGGCAAGTTTCGTAAGCTTCTCGAACGTGCCATCGGAGCTACAGTTATCGCTTACCAAAACCCGCACATCCACCCCGGTTTGAGCAAGGCAAGAGCGAACAGCCCGGTCCACATTCAGGACGTCGTTGTAGACCGGGATGAACACGTCGATTTTGGCAGGGTCGATCATGGATTTACCCAAGGCGTCGCAGGAACCCGTTCGGTGCGACCGAGATCAGGATTTTCAAGTCGATTTGTCTGTCGATTTCGAAATCGCCGTTCTCTTTCAGAAAGGCGTGCACCGCAGTCTTTGGATTGTCGCCAGGGCCCCATGGGCGATCCGGATACATCTCTTCCCCCACGTCTTCGATGATGGTGTCGAAAACAACGCAGTAGCTGCCCTTCGACGTCAGTGGCGCATATGCCCGAAGCTCTTCGAGAACGTGGTCGTGCGTGTGGTTGCTGTCAAGAAACACCAGGACACGTTCGTAGCCTTTCGCGAAATCCTTTACCTGGGACACAATGCTGGGGTCGATGCTTGACCCTTGGATCATTTCAATCCGGCTGCGCATGGGATGTGCGTCGATAGCCTGCCGGTTGTGGGGGCGGATGTCGATGTCGATCCCCAGAACCTTTCGCCGGGACGCCGCAGGGTCAAGGGATGTCCCCGCTTCTATCGCGTCGCACATATCCATCATGGCCAACATTGCGGCGCTCATGACCAGAGAACCGCCATGCGCGATTCCGGTTTCTATGATCAGATCGGGGCGGATGTTCCAGATCAGTTCCTGCACCGCGACCATGTCTTGCGGGTACTGGATGATCGGTCTGCCGAGAAACGAGAAGTTGTAGGAGTATTTCGGCTTGGTGGATGCAACCATGAAGCTGTGCGCAGCAGACTTCAGCTCTTCCTCCATTTCATAGGACGCGATCCGCTCGGCGGTTTCCTGTTCAAAGTCTGTCATGGTCTTCCTCTCTGCAAAGCCTGAAATGTCGGGATGCCCACAACAAAAGGGGGGTCTGACGGGTTCTCGGGTCGCGCACCAAAATTCAACAAATGTTCCGCTCCATACAGTGCCGCAATTTCTTGCGCAATGTTCCGGACGGTTCTGGGGGTTCCGGTGCAGATATTCGCCATTCCCTGATGTTTGCCCAGGCTTGCCGACACAATTTGACGACCTGCCTCGGCAACATCCATATAATCGCGAACCTGATGCCCGCTTGTCAGGTCCAGTGTCTCGCCGCGGGCGAGGGCGGTGTGCAGCATCGGGAAAAGCCGCGCCGGATGCTCGCCCTCTCCATGCAGATAGAACAAGCGACACCATGCCGCCCGCTTGCCAGCCGCCTCGGCCATAGCCACTGCGGTCAAGCCAAGGCTGACCTTGCAGGCGGCATAGGGTGTCTGGGGCGCCAACTGGTCTTCGGTCGTCAGGGGCGCCGTTTGAAAGGCGTATTCGAAACATGTCCCCAAGCCGGTCCAATGAGGCACATCCGAAGACAGGAATGCCTTGAGCAAGGTCAGGCTGCCTTGCAGGCAATCGAGGTTCCGGAGAGAAAGTTGGTAGGCACCCGGTTCCACATACCAGGCCGCGTGGATGACCCTGTCGATGCCATCCATCTGTTGCAGCCACCACGCTTCGCTTTCCGAAAAGATGTCGGGTGAAACCACGATCTCGGTCTCTTGCGGCAAGTCTTTCGGGTCGCGGACGATTGCGCGGACCTTGCTGCCCCGCGCGGTAAGCTCTGCCAGAATTTGACGTCCGACAAACCCGGTCGCCCCGGTCAGCAGGACCCGCATTATTCGTAGACCTTGATGTCGGGTACTGCCGTGACAAAGCGGGTGCCACGCGCCCGGAGTTCACTGTGCTGGGCCAGAATTTCGTCAATCAGGTTCCAGGGCAGCACCAGAACATAGTCAGGCTGGTAGTCGGTCAAGGCTTCGGGCGGGTATATGGGGATCAGGCTTCCCGGCAGACGCTTGCCTTGCTTGGACGCGGCCGCATCACAGACAAAAGGCAGCAGGTCTGGCGTGACCCCGGAAAAATTCAGCAAGGTGTTACCCTTGGCCGCGGCACCATAGGCTGCGATTTTGCTGCCGTTTTGTTTTACCTTATTCAGGAATTCAAGCAGCATGTCCCGCGTGGCCTCGGCGCGCGCCTGAAATCCCTGATATGGGGGCAGGCTGTTCAGGCCGAAATCGGCCTCCTTTTTGCGCAGCTCATCAACCCTTTTGTGGACTGGACGTTGGGGGTCGGTATGCCCACCAAAGACCCGCAGGCTTCCTCCGTGGGACAATATCTCCTCGACATCAAAAACCTGAAGCCCATGGCTTGCAAAGATCTGCTCGACCGCGACAAGCGACAAATAGGAGTAATGCTCGTGGTAAACCGTATCGAACTGGCCATGCTGGATCATCTTCAGAAGATGTGGAAACTCCAATGTTATCGTGCCATTTGGCTTTAGCGCGCGGGCCATGCCAAGGGTAAAATCATTGATATCAGGCACATGGGCATAAACGTTGTTGCCAAGAATCAGATCCGCCATTCGGCCCTCTGCCGCCAGCTTTGCCCCGTATCCGGCCCCGAAGAAGACCTGTTCGGTCGGCACGCCAATCCGTCTTGCGGCTTCGGCGGTGCTTAATGTGGGCTCGATCCCCAAGCACGGGATCCCTGCCGCCACAAAATTCCGTAACAAGTAGCCGTCGTTTGACGCCAGTTCGACCACAAAGCTATCCTGATCCAGTCCAAGGCGTTCAGTCATATCCTGACAATAGATCCTGGCGTGTTCGAGCCAGGATTTCGAGGTAGAGGAAAAATAGGCGTAATCATCGGTGAAAAGCTCGTCCGAGCGCGCGTAGTCCTCGGTTTGCACCAGCCAACATGTGTCGCAGACCCGGATGCGCAGCGGGATCTCCATCTGCTTTTCCGGGTCTTGCTGTGCGTCAAGGTAGTTGTTCGAGGGAGGGGCTTCGCCCAAATCGAGGAACATGTGCCGGAGCGGGGTGTTACAATGGCGGCATTTCATGGCGTCAACGGCTCCTGCTCTGCCATCGGGGCAAAGGATAAATCCCTTTCCGAAATAACGGAAACGGGTAATGGAAGGTCAATCCCGACATCGTCGAACCGGACTCCACCCTGATGGTCGGGACTATAGGGTCTGGAGTGCCAATAAAGAAGACTGGTGTCATCGGCGAGGGTCTGAAAGCCATGCGCGAACCCTTCGGGAATGTAGATCAGGCTGGGAACATCGGCATTCAGCTCAATGGACCCCCACTGGCCATAGGTGGCCGCGCCTTGCCGCAGGTCGACGAAATAGTCGATGACCGAACCGCGCGTGCAGCGAACCATTTTAATTTCGCTTTGGGGCTCGCGTTGAAAATGCAGCCCCCGCGCCGTGCCGCGCTTTGCGCTGCAGGATTGGTTCATCTGCACCCAGTTCGTGCAAAGCCCCTGTTCTGCCCATTTTTCCTGACAATACAGCCGGGCAAAAGAGCCGCGCGCGTCCCCATTCGGTTCGAGTGTGACGAGTATTATTCCAGGCAGGGAGAGCGGAGTGAATTTCATAGGGCGTCCTGTGCAAACCGGGTCACCTGTGCCTGGGTGATCGTCGGGATGTCGGCCCCTTCATCCGCCCGTTTATACCATTCCATCGTCGCCTCGACGGCCTTCTCGAAGGACCAGACCGGGGACCAGCCCAGAACATGCCGGGCCTTGTCGATCGACAGCGCCAGCAGGTTCGCCTCATGCGGGGCGGAGCCTTGCGCGGCGCTGATGTCCGTCCATGATCCGGGCCAATGCCGCAAGCCCTGTGTCACCAGGTTGCCGACCGAGCGATGGTCCGAAGATTCTGGACCGAAGTTGAATGTGTTCAAGTGCTGCAATTGATCTGGCGTGGCGGACAGAAGGGCCTCCGCAAGGCACAGATACCCGTTTAGCGGGTCGAGAACATGTTGCCAGGGGCGGCTGGCGTGCGGGTTTCGCACCGCGACGGGGCAATTCCGGGACAAGGCGCGCACCATGTCGGGAACGATCCGGTCCTCTGCCCAGTCGCCGCCGCCGATCACATTGCCAGCCCGGGCTGAGGCGATGCGAACCCGGTCCGGTGACGCGAAGGATTCCGCAAAGGAATGGATCGCCAACTCGCATGCGGCCTTGCTTGCGCTATAGGGGTCCTTGCCACCAAGACGATCATTTTCTCGGTAGGAGTGGACCCATTCGTGATTGTGATAAACCTTGTCCGTAGTGATTGCGACGACACTCATCGGGCGGCCTGACTGCTGTTGCGCGCGTCGGGCCGCCTCCATCAGATTGACTGTGCCCATCAGGTTCGAGGACCAGGTTTCAAGCGGGTTATCGTAGGATGGCCGCACCAGCGCCTGAGCCGCCAGATGAAAGATCACATCTGCTCTGCTCGTCACAATCGCTGATTGCAGCTTCTCGATATCCCGAATGTCGCCAATTTGATGATTGCGGATCGTTTCCCCGATCTTTGCCTGGTGAAAAAGCGCAGGCTCGGTTGCTGGCGCAAGGGCGTATCCCCAGACATGGGCACCAAGTTCGCCAAGCAACAGGCTAAGCCACGATCCTTTAAACCCGGTGTGCCCGGTGATGAAGACGTTTCTTCCGGCCCAGCTCATCTTGTTCACGACCAGACCTGCCAGGGTGCTTTGCCGCTTGCCCATTGTTCTTCAAGGCTTACCCGATCACGCAGCGTGTCCATCGCCGCCCAGAACCCGTGATGTTTGTAGCCGGACAATTCGCCTTTCTGCGCCAACCGTTTCATCGGCTCAAGCTCCCAGACCGTTTCGTCCCCATCGAGGAAATCGAAGACGCTGGGTTCCAGCACGAAAAAGCCACCGCTGATCCAGCGACCGTCCCCGGCGGGCTTTTCCTGAAAATCAGTCACCAGGCCATTTTCCAGTTCCACCGAGCCGAAGCGGCCAGCCGGCTGAACACAGGTGACGGTCGCAGCGCGATCGTTCTGCCTGTGGAAGCCGATCAAGGCTTTTATGTCGACATCCGAGACCCCATCACCATAGGTCATGCAGAACGTGTCGTCGATATAATCGCGAACGCGCAGCAGCCGGCCACCGGTCATCGTTTCCTGACCGGTATCGATCAGGGTTACCTTCCAGGGCTCGGAACTTCGCTGATGCACCTTCATTTCGTTATTGCTCAGATCAAAGGTGACGTCCGAGGCATGCAAGAAGTAATTGGCGAAATACTCCTTGATGACATACCCCTTATAGCCGCAACAAATCACGAAATCAGTGATCCCGTGTGCCGCATAAATCTTCATGATATGCCACAGGATGGGTTTGTTTCCGATCTCGATCATCGGTTTGGGCTTGAGGTGGGATTCCTCGCTTATCCGTGTGCCGAACCCGCCGGCAAGAATGACTGCACGCATTTGGGTCAAAGCCCCCTGGTAAAAATAACAAATTGGTCTGTTTATTCGTAAGTTTAATACTCAGCCAATGGATGAGAGTGAAGATAATTCTACTCATTTTCCATATTTGCAGCCGACAAATTTAGATCGTAGCCACCACCACCCGCTTTCTGATGTCCGCGCAGGGTCGTCTGCTTTCAGATGAGACGCAAATGTAAAATAGAACCGGTTCGGTTTGTTTGAACAGGTTTCCGGCGTTTTCCATGTGCAGCTTGTCTATCCGGGGCATCAGTTTCAGATCGGCATCCGACACCGGGCGCGGCCTTTAATAGACGCGGCACCGGCTGTTCAGATTTCCGGAACCACCTCTAATGTCCCGCGAAACGGGGATGCGGTCATTCGATGTTGTCGCAGTGCAGGACTGACATCTTGTCAGGCTGGACATCAAGCAGAGTACTCATCCCCCGCGTCGCCGCGCGACGACACAGTTCCCTTGCCCGTTCGTTCGCATTTTCAGGCAAGGGAGAGGCGAGCGCACGATCCACCGGATAGACATGGTATCCATGCCCGTCGTTGCGGGGGCAGCGGTCGGTCGGGGGATGGCCCTGCAGCATCGGTATCCCGGTTGCCGCCACAAGGCCCATAGGTGCTGCCCGGCAATTCGGGGAGCCATCCCAAAATTCGTGGACCTGGTGATCAACAAAAATGCCGTCAATCAACGCATTTTGATCCTGCACGTATTCGCGGATCTTTCCCGTTGGGGTTTCCGAGACCCATGTGCGACTTAGCAACAGATCGGGTTCAAAGGCCCGCAGCAGCCGTCTATCCAGCTTCACAACGCTCAGCAAAGCCACCACGACGAGCAGAGCCCAGGACAGACCCCCGCGGAACCGGTGTGCGGGCGTCATCAAGGCCATGACCGGTAGAAACAGCCAGATGATCTGGTTGATGAAGTATGCCGTCGATCCTGCCCCTGCATTGAAGATTGCAGAAACCACCACCAGCGCCAGCGAGGCCCACAGACAGGCCTGTGTCAGCGGGGCGAGGGCGGTCGGTTTTGTCTGGTGCCGGAATTGCCACCATAGCAGGATCCCCACAAGAACCAGAGACGGAATACTGAATTGCGGATCTTTGAAAAGGAAGACGAAGGGTTCGACAGGCACGCCCAGCGTTCCGGGACCGGACAAGAAATAAAGCATTGAGATCGCAAAGGGCAGGCCGGCTGACAAAGTTCCCAGCCCGAAACCCAAAGGGCGCCACCCGCCCCGCACCACGAAAAAGCTGCCAACCAGCGCCATCGCGCCAAACCCGCTGGGCATTTTCACAAGGCTGCACAAAAGCACCAAGCCCGCCAGGATCAGGATATCCCAGGGGCCCACCGATCTGCGCAATTGCACGTTGACCAGAATATGGAGAATGGCAAAAATCAGCAAAAGCGAGGCTGCATAGGTTTCCGAGGCAAAGGCCTGCCAGAGCCCGATGGACATGATGATGAACACCCATCCCAAGTCGCCGAGAAAGGCAATAAATGGATAGGGGCCTTGCAACAATCGCAACCTGCCCATGAGAGACAAAACCGCATAAGTGAGCAACGGCGTTGCAAACAGTGGATAGAAGGAACCGAACACGGCCTCGACAGACAGGCCAAAGCCGCGCGCCTGACCGGCCACCAACAGATGGTTCAACGCGTGATAGTTGAATGGCACGACTCCGTCGATCCCAAGGGACACCACCCCGTAAGAGCCAAGCATTTTAGCCAACGCGACATGGAACAGCATATCCATCGGCGCCCGGTTCGATGCCACCAGTTCGGGCAGCAATGGCAGCCAGATTGTTGCCGCATGTCCATTGAGGTTGAAAAACAAGAGCAACAAAGCCAGCGCAAACAGAGCGATCCCCTGAGCCGGGCGCAGATTGCTGTTTCGCCAAATAGAGACGGCGGCCAGCCCGGCCGCAACCAAGGCAAAAAGGCCGAAAAACACGAGGTCCATTATCAGCGCGGCACACAGCAACAAAAGCAATCCGTATGGACGGGCCCCCGGTTCCCGGATCAAATATCCGAAACCGATAACAAGCGCGGTCCCGCACCCCATTCGAACATAGCCGGTCAGTTCTGCGGCATATATATCCGCGGAAAACGCCAGCCGCATGAAAATGACATAGGACAAGCCGGCCAGCAGAACCAGTAGCGAAAATAGCTCTGCATAGGGTGGAGCAAGGCGAGGAGGGTTCATTTAAACGGCCTTCTTTTTTATCACGTTCTGAAATATCTCGACCAGTGGTGGCAACAGGGTTTTGGCCGGTTCTTTATAAACTTTGCCGTTAGGCTTCTGATACATCGCATGACGAGACTAAAGCATAAAAGGTTTGCACCGAAATCGAATAATCTGGGCGTAGACGAACGAAGCCAGCACCTGCCTTCCGGCGTTTGCGGTGCTTTTTCCGATAGCCGGCTTGTGATTTATCCTGCAGAAACGATTTGTGTTCAAAGGATAGTTGAAAATGCCGATCTGGTCCGCACAACCCTCGATACGAATGATCCTCGTCATGGCGTTGCTCGGCGTTGCGGCCATGCGCTTTGTCATGCTCTTCACATTCGAGGTCAATTGGGACGAGTTTCTCAACCTGTCCATGCTTTACGATCATCAGCGTGGTGAACTGCGCGAGCTATTGCAGACCGGATTCATACACCTGCTGCACTGGGTGCCCTATGTTTCGGGCAATGAGGTGGATCAGATCATCGCAGCGCGTGTTCTGGTCTTTGGCGCAGGCATACTCACATCACTTGCGATCTACCGGACGGCACATGCGCTCGCGTCGTTCGAGGCCGCGCTGTTTGCCGTGCTCAGCTATTGGGTTTTCAGTTTCACACTTCGTCACGGCGTATCGCTCAGGACCGATCCATTGGCGGCCTGCGCGATGATGTGCGCGCTTTCGCTGTCCATTTCGGGCGTATTGCGGCCCCGGCAGGCGATAGTGGCTGGCAGCCTTGCGGGGCTGGCCGGGTTTTTCACGATCAAGGCCGTGTTCTTTATTCCCGCTTTGATCATCATCACGGTGATCCGCGGCACAAGGGCGCGGTCTTTCACATATGGCCTGACGTTGCTCGCGACAGGGGGGATAACGGCCTTGATCAGCTTTGTCGGTCTGATCGCGGCTCATGCGCTTTCGTTTGATCAAATCGCTTCGCCCTTGGCATTTCTGGACCGCACCACGGGGGCGACGCTTGGTACGGTCGATTATGCCGTGTTCAAAAATTACGCCAGCTTGGCCATTCGGCAAAACATCCTGCTGGTCATTATTGTCATGATCGGAGCAGCGGGGGCCGTTCGCCGCCTGCGCAGTCGCTCTGAAAGGGGGGCGGGGCTCTATGCGCTTGCGCTTCTGACGCCGCTTCTTAGTCCAGTGTTCTATCGGGACTTCTATCCCTATTTCTACCCGTTCGTTCTGGCACCGGTCATGGTTGTTGCCAGCCTCGCGTTTGATGATCTGCTGCGGCGCTTTGGCGGGCCCGTCCTGTCGGCCCTTGTATTGGCGATGCTTTTGTCGGGCGGCATTGTCTTTGCCAATGCATTGCAACAACCGCTTGCACAACAACGTCTTACGCTTGACGTGATCCACAAACTGTTTGCCCCCTCGACCACCTACATCGACGCAAGGTCGATGGTGCCCTCGATGGCCAAGCGCGGCCCCTTCATGAGCCAGTGGGGCATGACAGATTACCGGAACCATGCGCGGCCGGTCATGCAGGACATTCTTGAACGGGACGCGCCGCAATTTATTCTAGCCAACAACTGGCGCCTTAACCTTCATCTGCTTTCGGCGGATAATCCCGTCGTCGGGATATTGGGGCTTCTGCCCGAAGACCTGGCCACCCTTAAAAACAACTATGCGCCATTCTGGGGGCCGCTCTATGTGCCGGGTAAAACGATCCTTCCGTCGGACAAGGGAATAGATGTCGTTCTATCTGGCAACTACCGGATCAACGGCGGGGGTGATCTTGCAATTGATGGGCAAAGCATTCCTGCTGGCGGCAAGATCACGCTCTCCAAAGGGCATCATGCGGTTTCATCAAGAACAGGCGCCACGCTCGTCCTTGACGTTCCAATGCCTGATGCCATTCCTCCGACTCGTCCGCTTTTTGGCCGCTTCTAGCAAGCAGTGCGGATGATATGTCATTCAAGAGACGCCATTGGCGTATCCCTTGGATTTGCAGATGTCCGCAGTATGTCGGGATGGTTTTGCGGCTACAACATGGGATTCGTATAATCCGTTTTATGTTACCAAAGCCAAACCGGCTCTTGTCTGATAATAACCCACAATCACCCACGCTTCCTTGATCGGGGCGCAAACCGGTCCATGTATCCGCACAAAGCCGGAGACAGTGATGGCAGGCAAGTCGATAATCCACGGTGACTTCATGACAGTCACTGCACAACAGGCCCGAACATGAGCGGGCGATTGCGCTTTGTTCTGGGCGATCAGCTGACGCGCGCGCTGTCATCGCTGTCAGATCTCGACCCGGACCGCGATGTGGTTCTGATGGTCGAGGTCGCCGAGGAAACCCGCTATGTCCGCCACCACAAGCAAAAGATCGCCTTTCTGCTGTCGGCCATGCGCCATTTTGCCAAAGACCTGACCGCGCAAGGCATCAGGGTTGACTACGTCACGCTTGACGATCCGAACAACACCCACAGTTTCACCGGCGAACTTGCCCGCGCCATTGCCCGCCACACCCCTGACATGGTGGTCGTCACCGAACCCGGTGAATGGCGGGTCTGGCAGATGATGCAAGACTGGCGCACCGCCTTCGCCCTGCCGGTCGAGATCCGCGACGATGACCGGTTCTTTTGCACGCGCGACGACTTTGCCCGCATGACCGCCGCGCGAAAGACCACCAAGATGGAGTATTTCTATCGCGAGATGCGCCGCCGAACGACCATCCTGATGGCAGGTGCCGCCCCCGAAGGCGGCCAGTGGAACTTTGACCGCGACAACCGGAAATCGCTGCCCCGCGGGGTTGTTCCACCGCCGCGCCGCCGCTTTGCCCCCGACGACATCACCCGCGCCGTCATGACGCTGGTCGAGGCGCGGTTTGGCGATCATTTCGGTGATTTACAGCCCTTCGGCTGGGCCGTGACCCGCACAGATGCCCTTGCCGCGCTGGACCATTTCATCACCGATTGCCTGCCGGGATTTGGCGATTATCAGGATGCGATGAAAACCGGCGAGGATTTCCTGTTTCACGGACTGATCTCGCCCTATCTGAACTGCGGACTGCTGACCGCGCCCGAGGTCTGCGCCCGCGCCGAGGCCGCCTATCACGCAGGGAACGCGCCATTGAACGCGGTCGAGGGCTTCGTGCGCCAGATCCTTGGATGGCGCGAATTCGTGCGCGGCATCTACTGGACCGAAATGCCCGGATATGCGCAAACCAACCACCTTGATGCAGGCCGCGACCTGCCCGCGTTCTACTGGACGGGCCAGACGTCGATGCGGTGCATGGCCGACTGCATCGGCACCACGCGCCGCAACGCCTATGCGCATCACATCCAGCGCCTGATGGTCACCGGCAATTACGCCCTTCTGACCGGCATAGCCCCCGCGCAGATAGAGGAATGGTATCTGGCCGTCTATATCGACGCGTTCGACTGGGTGGAACTGCCGAATGTGCACGGAATGGTCCTGCATGCCGACGGCGGGCGCACCGGATCAAAACCCTATGCCGCGTCCGGGGCCTATATCGACCGGATGTCGGATTACTGCACAGGCTGCGCCTATGACCCGAAACTGAAAATCGGCCCGAAGGCCTGCCCGTTCAATTACCTTTACTGGAATTTCATGATCGGGAACGAGGCCGTTCTGGCGCGCAACCCGCGCATGGCCATGAGCTATCGAACCCTGCAAAGGATGGACCCCGCCCGCCGGGCCGACATCCTGCGCTCTGCCGCAGACTTTCTGGCGCAACAGGACGAAGGCCAGAGCGCCTATAACGGTCCACAGCAACCCCGCCTTGACAACGGCTGGTAAACCGAAACCCCGGATCAGCGCCGCGTCAAAAACAGGGGGCCGCAATCCTGATCTACACCCTTCAATCCCTCTTGCGGGGCAAGGACACGGCGCGGCCAAATTCTAACTGAACAGACCCTGAATGCGGGGCGCATCATGCCCTTCGCCATGGCGGCGGGCCAAAGATGAAAGATCGGGTCCGGGATGTCTGCCTCTGCGGTTTGCGGATCAGTAGAACCCTACCTCGCGCACGTCGATTTCGGCGTCATGATCCCGGCCATAGGCGACAATTCCGATCGAGGTCAGACTGCCCGCGCGGGGCACAGCCCGCAACAGCGTGCCAGACCGTACGAAGGTGTCGAACGGCAGGCGAACCTCGGCCCAGTCGCGTGTCACCATAAACCCCGCCTGATAGTATTGCCACGGAAGCAGCGTGCCTTTGGTGCGCAGATGCACAAAGTACTGCTGTTCATTGCCGCGCACAATCAGTCTTACACCCGCGGTTCCCTCGGGTGGCGGGTCGGGCAGATCCAGCCGGATCTGGATGAATCCACCGTTGTTTTCGGTGCTGACACGGCCTGTCAGATGCGCATGGGTCTGGCCGTCTTCCTGCACAAAGTCGACCTGCCCCGTAGACACGCCGCCCATCACCGTATCCGCAAAGAACCGCCACCGGGTCTCGGGCTGCACTTTGAAATCCTCCACCATCATGTCCGCCGCATGTGCCCGGCCCTTTACGGGTCGGGCACATGGGCTGCGCCGCGCTCAGATCACAGCATCTTGGTCGTGAAATACCAATCCACCGTATCCAGACCTTCGGTCATGCGGGCATCGGCGGCCTCCGTCGTCTGCGGGGTCGGCACGATCACCGCCTCGCCCGGATGCCAGTTTTCCGGCGTCGATACCTTATGCTCGACCGAGGTTTGCAGCGCCTTGACCAGACGCAGGAACTCATCAACCGACCGGCCATTGGTCATCGGATAATAGACCATCGCCCGCAGCTTGCCTTCGGGGTCGATGACAAAGGTCGCGCGCACGGCCTGCGTGTCGGACGCGCCGGGCTGGATCATGCCGTAGGCTTGCGCCACCTTCATGTCCAGATCGGCGATGATCGGGAATTTGATATCCACGCCAAAGCTTTCCTTGATCGACCGGACCCAGGCAATATGCGCATAGTGGCTGTCGATCGACAGACCCAGAAGTTCGGTATTCAACGCGGCAAAATCATCGGCACGGCGGGCAAAGGCCGTGAACTCCGTGGTGCAGACCGGGGTGAAATCCGCCGGGTGCGAAAACAGGATCAGCCATTTGCCTTTGTAATCCGCCAAGGATTTCATGCCATGTGTGGTCAGGGCGGTAAAATCGGGGGCGGGCTCGTTCATCCGTGGCAGGCCAGCGGGGATTTGGGTTGCTTCGGTCATGATATCCTCTTGGGGGTTCGTGTTTCGATGACCATGGGATATCGCAGCGCCTTATATAGTTGAAATTGATTGTAAGACTGATAGTAATTCAAAAAAACTATCAATGGCCCTTTGATGACCACTCTTCGCCAGCTTCGCTTCCTCGTGGCGCTTTCGGACACGCTGAATTTCTCGCGTGCGGCAGAGCTGTGCCATGTGACCCAGCCCACCCTGTCAACCGGATTGAAAGAACTCGAGGAACGGCTTGGCGTGCCCCTTGCCGAACGGTCCAAGCGGTCGGTCATGCTGACCCCGCTGGGGGTCGAGATGGTGCGGCGGGCCAGGGTGGTCCTGAACGACGTAGCCGACATCGAGACCCTCGCCCACGCGCAGGCGGGCACCCTGCAAGGCGACCTG
This sequence comes from Pseudogemmobacter sp. W21_MBD1_M6, assembly GCF_052119585.1. Taxonomy (NCBI): domain Bacteria; kingdom Pseudomonadati; phylum Pseudomonadota; class Alphaproteobacteria; order Rhodobacterales; family Paracoccaceae; genus Pseudogemmobacter; species Pseudogemmobacter sp. W21_MBD1_M6. Next base: position 60,521 of record NZ_JBGQOJ010000008.1, read on the forward strand.
CGGCTGGGGGCCATCCCAACGGTCGGTCCGTTCCTTGTGCCGCGCGCCCTGCCCCTGCTGCGCAAGGCATGGCCGGATCAGCGACTGTTCCTGCGCGAGGAAATAACGGAATCGCTCGTTGCCGGCCTTGCCGAGGGCCGGCTGGATCTGATCCTCGTGGCGCTGCCCCATGCGATCGGCAACATCGAGACGGAATTGCTGTTCGAGGATGGATACCAGCTTGCCACGCCCATCGGTCATCCCCTGTCCGGCAGCCGCAATGTGACCGGCCAAAAACTGGCAAAGGCTTCGCTTTTGCTGCTTGAAAAGGGGCACTGCCTGCAACGCCACGCCCTAGAGGCCTATGCCGAAATGGGCACGCCGCCGGGCGATGCCTTTTCCGCAACCAGCCTGCCAACGCTGATTTCCATGGTGGAAGAGGGGCTGGGCATCACCCTTTTGCCGCAGCTTGGCGTGGATGCGGGCATTGCGCGCGGTCATGACATTGCATTGACCCCCCTGCCCCGCGCCTGCCCGCGCCGCGTCGTGCTGGGCTGGCGCGCAACATCACCACATGCGCCGCACTTTCGCCGGATCGCGGCCCTGTTCCGGCAGGCAAGGGAAAGCCTGCGGGTGCCGCCGGAACAGCAGGCCGGCTCAAGCGGATAACGGGGCTGGTTTGCGGGCGACAATATAGGGGTTCTGAGAATAGCCGCCAAAGATGCGCTCTTCGACAATCTCGAAACCCGCGTCAAGAATGGCCTGCCTGAGCCGGGACACACCAAGCGAGGTGGCGGTCGGGAACATGCCAAAGACCCGAAGCAGCGGAAAAAGCGCGCGCAGCCTCAGCTTCATATCGGCAAAGCACCAGGTCTTGCTGATCAGTTGACCGCCCGGCTGCAACTGGTCGTAAATCCGGGCCAGCATATCGGGCAGGTCATCGACAAGGTGCAGCACATTGATCGCACATATCGCGTCGAACGGCCCCCCATCGAAGGCATGCGCGGCATCGGCCAGACCGCCAGATTGTACTGGGCGAACACCAGGAAAAACTCCTGTTCCGAAAATGGCATGGTCAATCCTTTCGACGGCGGAAAACCTCTTCGCTCTGGCCTGCTGTCACACGTCTAGCGGGCCTCAAGATCAGCAATCAGCACCTTCATCTCGTCGATCTCGCGCCGTTGCGTTGCAATAATCTGATCGGCCAACGCCCGTACGCGCGGGTCGGTTATGCGCGCGCGTTCGCTGGTCAGGATGGCGATGGAATGATGTGGAATCATCGCCTTCATCCAGGCGATCTCGTCGACCGTCCTCTGACTGCGCACAAGATAAAGAGCGGTCCCGAAGGCCAGAATGCTGATTGCGACAATTGCAATATTTGCGGATCTGTTGCGATACATCCCCAGCATATAGACCAGCATGATCAAGGCCATCGCGGCCCCCATATAGACCGCCATCCAAGCCCTCGTCTGGCTCCAGAATATGTGGCCGAACTGATAGGTGTTCAGATACATAAGCGCGTACATTGCGACGACCGAGGTGGCTATCATTGCCGAAAATCTAAGGTAGTTCATAACGGTATCCTTCCCCATCGGGCCTGTCCCCTTGAACACCGGTCAGCTTGCGGATTGGCCATCGAGCAGGAAACTGGTCTTGGCGCTGATCCGGTAGCTGGTGATTTTGCCGTCGGAAACCTCGGCGTTCATGTCCTTGATGCAGACCGACTCGATGTGGCGCATTGACGGCGGTTAATCACGTCTGGAAAAATCCGGTGTGCCGGGACATCAGGACTGGCCGGTCAAGGCCTGTTCGTCTGCAATCCTCGGTTCCAGCCTCTCTTCCGCTTGCAAACTGAATTTCTGAAAAATTCCCAGTCCGATGACAATCACAACCGAGACGACCAGCAGCATGATCGGAAACAGAAGAAGTTCGGGGCTGGTATTCCCGACATCGAACACCAGAACAATGCCTTCGATCGCGACGACAAGCGCGATAATCACCATGAACTTGGTCACAGCCTCGCGGGCCTCGGATGGCTTGCGCAGTTCCCGGCTGCGAAGGACTTCCTCCTCCATCACGTATTTCGCGACATCAAGGATCGCGACCGAAATGACAAGCGAACTGACCGCGTCCAGCAGAACGCCTTCAGGTTCCATGCTTTCAAAAAGCGCTTGATAAGCACGCCCCATAGAGACCCAGATAAGCCCGATCGAAATCGCCGCCATGGCAAGGGCGACAATACCGTAGACAGCCGCCGCCAGCACGATGAACCCATCCGCGCCACGGGACAGAACCCTGGACTTGTACATGCTCCCGCGCGGCTTCTGCATGGCATTGCGCGGCGAAGGATCCGTTCCGCCAGAACCGCCATCTGGCGAAATGGCTGGTTTTTTGCCCCCATGTGACGCGCCAAAGCCCAGCCATTCCAATGCCTCGTTCTCTCGGTCTATTGCAAAATACCGCATCTCGGCCTTCGCAAACGGCGCCGACAAGGTCGTTCCCCATTTCTCCAGTGCGCTATCGCCCAGAACGGCAATGCGCCCGAAATCGCCACGATATTTCAGGTCAAACTCCAATTCGCGCCACAGCGCACCGATCTCCCAACCCCGAAAGTCCTCCAGCCGCATAAGGATGCGCAAGGGACCGTTGGACAACTCCATCGCGTGTTCCAATTCGGGAATTGCGGATTCGTAGTCCTTGGTGGTCAGCGTGCCCGACGCCCGCACCACGATCATGTCGCCATCGGGGCTATGTTCGATCTCTATCATATCACCCTCGCTTTCCGGCTCGGTCAATCGCCAATCCAAAGGCTATCCCACAAATGCCGCGTCAGATCACCGGAACCCTCGGGCATGTCCAAACTGGTCATCTTCGCCTCCTTTCCGCCGTCGGTCGGTGTGCTGTTTTTCCAGTCCGGTTGACGAAAGGCGTTTGTCCTGAACGCCTTAACCGCCGTTCGTTCTGTCGCTCATGCTTTGCGCCATATAGGTCGGCTCGCCCAAACGCTTGAGAAGCCCAAGCTGACGTGAAAGCCAGTCCATATGGCCTTCTTCATCCAGAACGATGGTCTCGAACAGCATGCGGGTGCCGATATCTTGCTGCTCGGTCGCCGTCCGCACAGCCTCGGTGTAGAAATCAATCGCATTCTTCTCTTCCACCAGATCGGCGGTGAACATCCCCTCCAGCGACATCGATCGTTTCGGCGTTTTAGCAGCCTCGATCACAGGATCGCCGCCCAGAAACAGGATCCGGTTGATGAACTGGTCCGCATGACCAATTTCCTCGCTCATCTCCTCGCGCATTCGTGCCGCAAGCACGTCCAGTCCCCAATCATCCAGCACATGCGCATGCAACATATACTGACTGACTGCCGCCATCTCCATGCCCAGGGCTTTCTGCATGTTTTCAATACTTTGAGGTCTATTTTCCATCACATCCTCACAATTCCTATTCGGGCCTTAGTCGGAATTCGCGTCATCACGGCGCCATCCCATGCGGGGTTCATTCCCTGACCAAGCGCACTATCCTTTGCCAAAGCGGCATCAACCAAACCGGTCTGCCGCATTTCGGACCGCTTTTCCAAGCGCGTCCCATGCAGACTCGATCCCCGACTTGAGATCCTTCCAGGCCTCGCCCTGCGCCTCGCCCAATTTCTTCAACTTCTCGATCCCCTCGTCTTGCTTGGCGCGCAACTCTTTGATCTCGCTTTGATATTTCAAGCGCGCGTCTGCCCCGGCCTCCTTGGCTTTCGCTTCGAGTTTGTCAATTTCGGCCCCCCATTGCTCCAGGCGGGCCTCGAATTTCTGCTTGTAGGCGCTTTTGTCGTCCATTCGACCTTCTCCTTCATCGGGTGGGGCAATGACTTTGCTTCTTGGAACAGCCATGGTCACACCCGTGTTGCATGTTTCGTTTTCGGGGCAGCTTGCAGAGCCCCCTTCCCGGCCTTGATCCCGGTCTTGGCGAAATCCGCAGCACAATCCGCACCGCAGCGTGTGCAAAGATCCAGCCACTCCGAAAAACTCCCGGCGACCCGTTCAGGCGAATACCACGGCCCGTTCATCATAGGCCTGATCGGGAACAATGGCGTGTTCGCGCCAGGATCGGCGACAGGTCTTTCCATGAATATCGGCCTTCGTGATTGCGTCTGGAACTGGCCCACTGTCCGCCTCGGGGCGGGCTGCTGCATTAACAAAGGTTAATCCCCACACCGAAAACATTCCGCCATGACTGTTGAGTTTGCTCAACGACCAGCCAGACCAACCGTGCGACACAGAATGCACAGGATTCGGCAGGATCGGCAGACCAGTGCTCTCGCTTTGCTGACTCTGGCGGTCCCTCGGTTGAAATGCCTTATCCGTCCAAAAATTTTGCGCAGCACATAGGAACGACGGGGGAATTGTAACATGGCGGGCGACTTTCTGGCGGCGTTACCGGATGTGTCCAACGATAGGCCCTATCTGGCGGCCTCCGAAGACGAGGCGACGAAACGGGTTGAAAGAGTCCTCAGATCGCACAGGCGCAGTTTCAGCGCCGGGACCATCCTGAAGATGGAAAGAGAGCCGTGTTCGGAAACATATTGTATGCTGGACGGATGGCTTGCGTTGTCAAAATCAACAGAAGACGGTCACCGGCAGATCATCGACTTCATGCTGCCGGGGGATATCATGAACCCCGCATCCGCGCACAGAAACACCAGCGCCGTGCAGATCGAAGGTTTGTCACAGACCACGGTATCCGTCATTCCGAATGTCATCTGGGCAAACCTGACAGAGGCCGTGCCCGCACTAAAGTGGCGCGCAACCTGCATGACGGCCTCGGTGCGTTCAAGGATGTCAGAACGCATGCTCCGGCTCGGAAAGGGCAATTCCGAAATGCGCATCGCCTATTCCCTCATGGAACTCTTCCTGCGGCTGCGCATGATCGGAAAGGTAGACGGTTTCAGTTTCCAGTTGCCGATGACCCAACAGCAGCTCGGCGAATTCACCGGGCTTTCTTCGGTTCACGTCTGCCGGACGATGCGGCGCTTGTCCGACAAGAACATCCTGACAACGAATGGAAAAATGGACATCGTCATTTCCGATATCGAACGACTGGCCCGGAGCGCGGGCGTTGGTCTCGATACCTTGGCCAACGAGATTTTGCCAAATTAAGATATGGCGGGCCGTTGGCAGGAAACCAGATTAAGCACGGGCACTGCGTAGCTGCGACCGCCGCGCGCACCCCCGTCACAGGTGTTTGACGTCCCAATCCCGACAATCAAGCCCCAAGGCATTCAGCCCCGCCGCAAGATAGTCGGCCAGCAAAGGCGTTCCGCACAGATAGGCCGCCGTTGCCTCGGTGTGTTCCTGATCGGCAAGCTTGCGCAAGTGCTCCCAGTCCTCCTCATCCCGCCCAAGCCACATCAGCGCCACAAGATCAATCTGCGCATCCTCGGGCAGATCCGAAATTGCCGTTTCCAACTCCAGTCCCGCAGAATCGCCGGCCCTGTCTTCCAGAATTTCCGCCTCGGGATCGTCTGCGGGCAAGGTTTCCTCCTCGGGCAGCGAACTTGCGGTCTTTCCGTGCAGGTCATGCGCTCTCTGGATGATGTAGCACACCGTCGCCAGTGGCACAGACAGTTCCACCTCGGCGTCCGAACCGCTGCTCCTTCTCCGTATCATGTCTGGCCCCCCATCGTTGATGGCCCCAGCATACGCGCCCCTGCCCCGATGGGCATTGACGCCGGACAACCACCCGGACGAACGACACTGAACAGGAACCCGCAAAAGCGTGCGATCTAGGCACCTATAAGCGGCGTGCACGTTTCGTAAAATTCGATTAAGCTTATGATAAAAAACAATTTTTTCAATGCTTTTTGCAGCATCCTCAAGGTTTCGCATGCGAAACCTACCCGATTTGACCCCAAAATCGCCACAGGAAAGCAACATAAAAAAGGCCCCGCATCAGCGGATGCGGGGCCTTTGGTCCGGCGCGTGGCGGCCCGTGTCAGATCGGTTCCAGCAGCCGCTGGATTTCTGCCATGACCGTATCAATCAGATCGACGCTGACCACCGCGCCGGTGAACCGGATCGAATAGCCCCGATCATCGACTTCGCGATGAATGCTGATCCCGTTGCCCAGACGGATCTCGCCCTCTGCATCACGGCGGCGCGGCACCGCCCCTTTGCGCGGCCCGCCACGGCGCGGGGTTTGCCCCTCGGGGTTTTCAACGGCTGCAATCACCGGCTCCATCAGGGCCCATTCGCTCTCGGCATCGGTCCCCTGCCCCGCCGCCAGCCGCGTCCGCAGCTCACCCTCGAACCCGGCCCGCAGCGCCCCGGCAAGCCGCAGCCCTGCCCGCTCGCTCAGCCGCGTCGGAAAGCTCAGCATATCGCCCAGCTCTTCGTGGATCAGCGCAAAGCTGCGGATCTTCGAACGCTTGGCCTTGGACGCCGCGTGGAACAGCCCTGCAACCGCCGCCTCGACACTGTCAAACGCGCCCTGCCCCACCGACATGACCGTGATGCGGCCCCGCTCGTAATGGCTCAGATCGCTGCGAATTTCGTTTTCCTCAACCATCGCGACATAGGCATCGGTCACGTTTTTGGGCGCGACGACGATGGCTTTGATGCTGCGGTATTTGTCCTGTCCGGTTTCCGCCAAAAGCGCGCGTACCGCCGACAGCCGCCGCCAGCCCGAAATCAGGCCAAATCTTTCGCCCTCCTCCGCCCCGGGCAGTTCGAACACCTCGATCGGCAACCGCAGCCCGTGCGCCGCGATCGAGGTTTTCAGTTCGGTCATTTCCTCGGTGTCGACATCCAGCCGGTCGCGCGACAGTTCTTCAGCCACGACCTGCGACACGGGAATTTCCAGCACCAGCAGCCCCGCCGCGATCGCATGGCGCAGCCTGTCCGCGTCCGTTGCGTTGCGCGCCGCCTCTACGCGCTGCCCCGCGTCGCCCGGTGTGGATTGCGCGGCGGCATCGGCGGCCACCTGTGCAATCGGCGGCAACGGGCCCAGCGGCCCTTGGGTGGTTTCGCGTGCGAAACCTTCCTCCAGTTCGCGCAGCGCATCCGCGCTTGGCGTCTCCAGCCGTCTGCGTTTTGCCATCACTTGGCCTCCTTGTTTGGCATCTGCTGATCGCGCCACCACGCGCCGATCAGGATTTCCTTGAACTCTGCATAGGTCCGGTCAAATGTCTCGCGGCCCCTGACATAGGTTTCGCGGTTGAAATCCCGGTAGTCCGCCTCGTAGATGCCGTTGACCTGTTCGCCCGCCTGCCCGACCAGCGCCGTGAAATCCTGCCGGTAGGCGTTCATGAAATCGCCCAGATAGGCCTGGATGACATTGGCAAGGTCGGTCTGCTGGTTCGCATCGAAACGGGTGATCAGGGCGCGGACCACGTCCCATTCGAATTTCATCTCGGGCAGGCCCGCCATACGCCGCCCCGAATTTTCACCCTCTTCGATGCTGGCGAATGTCGAATACAGCATGTCGAAAAACCGGCCCGTCGAATCAAATTCCAGAAAGGACGCCCCCAGAGGCACCAAAAGGATATCCGCCGCCGCCAGCGCGTTGATCGTCAGATAGCCAAGCGCCGGCGGGGTATCCAGCATGATGATGTCGTATTGGTCCAGCACGCCCTCGTTTTCCAGAAACCCGGTCAGCGCGTCCCACAGCGGCCAACTGCGCGCCTGCATCCGCCAGACCGGCACCTGGAATTCCGCCCAGTAAAGGTTAAGCTGGGCACCGATCAGGTCGATGTTGGGCCAGTGGGTTTTCTGGATCACGTCTTTCGCTGCGATCCCCAAGGCCTCTGTCAGGGTTTCATCAAGGGGCAGGGGGGCCTCGTCCCGCGCGGCGCGCACCTTGTTTTCGGCGATCACATGGGTCGCGAAATCCTTGGCCAGAAGGGGAAAGACCGTGTGCCATTCGTCGGGCACGGTGCCGCCCATGATCGAGGTCATTGACCCCTGGCTGTCCAGGTCGATCACCAGCACGCGGTAGCCATCGAGCGCGGCCGACATCGCCAGATGGGCGGCGGTGCTGGTCTTGCCGACGCCGCCCTTGAAGTTCGCCACCGCGACGACCTTGGCGGGGGCGCCTTCGGGGCGGTAGGGTTTGTATTCCTTGGTCGCGGCGCCTTCTTCGGCGAAGTGGTCGCGCAGCGCCATGACCTCTTGCAGGGTGAACCATTTCGACCCGCCATCGCCGGTGCCCTGCGGCAGATCGGGATGGTTTTTCAGAACCCGCCGCAGGTGGGCTGCGTTGACCGGGATCAGGTAGCGGCAGATTTCCCAGGTGGAAAATTTGCGCAGGCGCTTCTGCCCGTCTGGGGAATAGCCGCGCTTGGCCAGATCCTCTCGGCCACGGCCACAGAATGCAGCGGCTTTTGCGAATCGGGCAGTGTCTATAGGCTGTCCGAGTTTCGCAGCGGCACGGGCCGGATCAAGATTGAAATAGGGGGGCAGAGGTGCCTCTGGTTTTTTGGTCATGTGTCGGGTGCCTGTATCATGTGAGCGGATTTCGCGCTTATGCGTGGAAACATCGCACATCCTGTGAGCCATGGGAATTCCGAATCAATATCGGCTGCGATTCGGATGCAGGGCAGTATTTCGCACCGAAACAGGCCTTTATTCGAATCATCCAAGAGAAAAACACAGGATAAACGTTGTAGAATCTTTAGTTATTTTAGAATCTTTAGCCCTGAAAGCTTATTAGTTATCAACGAGTTGGCTTATGTTGGGGACCTGAATACGGGACGAAAGGAACCCGGATACGGGGTGAGAGGTACCTGTTTGCGGGGCGACAGGCACCCATGTGCGGGGTAGGGGGTACCGGTTTACGGGAAGGGTATTTTTGGCTGAAAAAGCCCTTATAAATAGCTTCTTTAGCGTGCGCCAAGACCGCCCGCGACGCAACAGGGGGCGTTTGTCTGTCATAGGTACCCGTCTACGGGGCATCCATCCTGTAGACGGGCACCTGAAAAATACTTGAGCATGGGTTCCTTTTTTGCGAAACTGGCGGTGCGTTGCGAGACGCCAATGAAAAAGAGGGCAGAGATGGTCAAAGCGACAACAGCGCAGGCCGACATTCCGAGCGGCCAACTGACCGGCGCGTTGCGGCGCGGATCGGTGAAAAAGAATGTGGCGGCGATTCATGTGTCAGGCAAGCTGTCGCTGTTGCAGCGCAAGCTGTCGAATGTTCTGTTGCTGAATGCCTATGACGATCTGACGACCAAGCCGAAACATTCGATCGACGCGCGGACGCTGTGCCTGATGATCGGGTACAATTCCAACGATATGGACACGCTGAAAGCCGCGCTGCGGTCGCTGGCGGAAACCGTGGCCGAATGGGATATGCTGGACGAGGTGGGCAAGCAGGAATGGGGCGTCAGCAGCCTGTTGTCCTATGCCAAACTGTCGGGGGGGGTGTGCGAATATGCCTATTCGCCGGCGCTGGCCGAAAAGCTGCATGACCCCAAGGTTTTTGCGCTGATCAACCTGAACATCCAGCGGCGGTTCACCAGCGGTCATGCGCTGGCGCTGTATGAGAACTGTTACCGTTTCGTGCGCACGGGAAGCACGGGGTGGTGGCCGCTTGATTTGTTCCGCCGCCTGATGGGGGTCGATAACAGTGCCTATTACGAGACATTCAAGCATCTGAACGCGAAGATCATAAAGCCCGCCGTAACGGAGGTGAATAAAACGTCGAACATTCATGTCCTGCCGGAACTGCGCAAGCAGGGCAGGGCGGTGACGGAGATACGGTTCCTGATCAAGGAGAACCCGCAGCTTGCCATGTTCGACATCGACGATGGCGAGGCGGTGCGGGCGTCGGTGGTGTATCGGCATCTGGTGGCTTTGGGGGTCAGTGACCGGCTGGCGCGGCAGTGGATCGCCGAACATGGCGAGGACTATGTCGCAGAGAAGCTGTCTTATGTGAAAAAGCAGGGCAAGGTCGAAAGCCCGCTGCGGTATCTGACGGCGGCCATTCGGGATGATTATTCAGAGCCGACCGAGCCGGAGCCCAGCCCCGAGGCCATCGAGGCGGTGACGCGCCGCGCCGAACAGCGCCGGGCGGAGGAGGGGGCGATGGCCGTGCGAGAGGCCGAGGTGTCTGCCGCGCGGCGCGACCGTGCCGCACGCATGACCCGCGTGCGCGAGGTGGCCGAGGCGCGCAACCCGACCCAGCGGGACGCCGACCGGCGGTTGTTCCTGTCGTTGCTGTCCGATCAGCTGGACCGCGAGGAATTCGCGCGGCTTGGCTGGGGGTCGGCGCTGAACGCGCGCGCGATTTTCGCCTTTTGGGAGGATATGTCGCCGGGGATTTTCGAGGATCTGGCCTAGGCGGCGCGGGCCTGTCGCGGCAAACCACGAAGTGCTGTTCATAATGCCGGAATTATGCGCAGCACTTTTGGCGCGCCGGACTACCTATGATGTTCTGTTCTGCCCCGTCTGCCGGACGATATGCGCGATTTCCTTCAACTGCTCTGCAAGGGGGCTGGTCTTTCGCCAGATCATGCCGATGGTGCGCGACGGTCGGGGGTGGGGCAGGCGCACGACCGACACATGCGCCGAACGGGTTTCGATCTGCACCGCCATTTCGGGGATGAGCGTGACGCCGATTCCGACCCCGACCATCTGCACCAGAGTGGACAGCGAGCTTCCCTCCATCAGATCGCGCGGGGCCGATGAGGAGAGGTCACAGAACGACAGCGCCTGATCGCGGAAGCAGTGCCCCTCTTCGAGGAGCAGCAGCCGCATTTCGCGCAGCATCTCAGGGTTCGGCACCGGCTTTGTCGCGTCTTCGGGCGGACGCACCAGCACAAATTCCTCGTCGAACAGGGCCAGTTCGGTCAACGAGGGTTCGGACACCGGCAGCGCCACAATCGCCGCATCCAGACGCCCGCCCAAAAGATCGGCGATCAGCGTTTTGGTGATTGTTTCGCGGGGGTAAAGGTCAAGCGCGGGATATTGCGCCGACAGATTCTTGATGACCTGGGGCAAAAGATACGGCGCAACCGTCGCGATGACGCCCAGTCGCAACCTGCCGGACAGCGGGCCAGTCGTTGCGCGGGCCAGATCGTTCAGCTCGTCCACCGCGCGCAGGATGTCATGGGTGCGCAGGGCGAATTTCTCGCCCAGATCGGTCAAACGGATCTGACGCGCGCCGCGTTCAACCAGTTTTTCGCCCAGCGTGTCTTCGAGTTCCTTGATCTGGACGGAAAGCGCGGGCTGAGAGATCGAGCACGCCTCTGCGGCGCGCCCGAAGTGCCCGTGACGGGCCAGGGCGTCGAAGTAGCGCAAGTGCCGCATTGTCAAACCAATCATAGGTTTAGATTATCGCTTATATAAGAAAATGCAAATTATTATTATTGAAGCGCTGTGTTAGACAATGACCATGACGTGGCATCCCGCAGGGGGAATCGCACCCTTGCGCGGGGTATATGCCGCGGCCCGTAACACTGACAAACCAAGCCAGGAGAGACGAATGGACGGCAATGATATGAACCCCACCGGCAAATGCCCGGTCATGCATGGCGCGAACACGACGGCCAGCCCGACGGTGATGGACTGGTGGCCGAATGCGCTGAACCTCGACATTCTGCACCAGCACGACACAAAGACCAATCCGCTTGCCGGGTTCAATTATCGTGAGGAAGTCCAGAAGCTGGACTTTGACGGGCTGAAGGCCGACCTGACGGCGCTGATGACCGACAGTCAGGATTGGTGGCCTGCCGATTGGGGGCATTACGGTGGCCTGATGATCCGCATGGCGTGGCACGCGGCGGGGTCTTACCGCACAACCGACGGTCGCGGGGGTGGCGGCACCGGGAACCAGCGCTTTGCGCCGCTGAATTCCTGGCCGGACAACGCCAATCTGGACAAGGCGCGCCGCTTGCTTTGGCCGATCAAGAAGAAATACGGCAACCGCCTGAGCTGGGCCGACCTGATCATTCTGGCGGGCAACGTCGCGTATGAATCCATGGGGTTCAAGACCTTCGGGTTCGGGTTCGGGCGCGAGGATATCTGGCACCCCGAGAAGGACGTGTATTGGGGCGCGGAAAAGGAATGGCTTGCCCCGTCGGACGAACGTTATGGCAATGTCGATGATCCCTCGACGATGGAAAACCCGCTTGCCGCTGTGCAGATGGGCCTGATCTATGTGAACCCCGAGGGCGTGAACGGCACGCCTGATCCGCTGAAAACCGCCGGACAGGTGCGCGAGACCTTTGCGCGCATGGCGATGGACGACGAAGAGACAGTTGCGCTGACGGCGGGCGGGCACACCGTCGGCAAATGCCACGGCAACGGCAACGCCGAAAATCTGGGGCCAAGCCCCGAAGGTGCGGATGTTACGGAACAGGGGCTTGGGTGGATGAACCACACCAGCCGCAGCGTGGGCCGCGATACCGTTACCTCTGGTCTGGAGGGGGCCTGGACCACCCATCCGACACAGTGGGACAACGGGTATTTCGATCTGCTGTTCGGCTACGAGTGGGAGCTGAAGAAATCGCCCGCCGGCGCACAGCAGTGGGAGCCGATCAACATCAAGGAAGAGGATCGGCCCGTCGACGTCGAAGACCCGTCGATCCGTTACAACCCGATCATGACCGATGCCGATATGGCGATGAAGATGGACCCGGCCTACCGGGCCATTGCAGAGCGGTTCCACAAGGATCCGGCGCATTTCTCGGATGTCTTTGCCCGCGCGTGGTTCAAGCTGACCCACCGCGATATGGGGCCAAAGGCGCGCTATGTCGGACCCGAAGTGCCGGCGGAAAACCTGATCTGGCAAGATCCGGTTCCTGCGGGGACCACGGGCTATGACGTTGCGGCGGCCAAGGCCAAAATTGCGGCATCGGGGCTAAGCCTTGCGGATATGGTGGCAACGGCATGGGACAGTGCGCGCACCTTCCGCGGGTCGGACCTGAGGGGCGGCGCGAACGGCGCCCGTATTCGTCTGGCACCGCAAAAGGACTGGCAAGGCAACGAGCCGGAGCGTCTGGCGCATGTGCTGTCGGTGCTGGAGCCGATTGCGGCGGACACCGGCGCATCGGTTGCCGATCTGATCGTGCTTGCCGGTAATCTGGGGGTAGAGCAGGCGGCCAAGGCGGCGGGCTTTGACGTCAGCGTTCCCTTTGCGCCGGGTCGGGGCGATGCGACTGCGGAAGATACCGAAGTGGCATCCTTTGACGTGCTGGAACCGGTCGCCGATGGCTATCGCAACTGGTTGAAGAAGGACTATGTGGTCAGTGCCGAGGAGCTGTTGCTGGACCGGACGCAGCTGATGGGTCTGACCGCGCATGAGATGACCGTTTTGGTTGGCGGCATGCGGGTCATGGGCAGCAATTACGGCGGGACGGCGCATGGCGTTTTCACCGACCGCGTTGGCGCCCTGACCACCGACTTCTTTGATGTGCTGACCGACATGGCGTATAAATGGGTGCCGAAAGGGGCCAACCTGTATGACATCGTCGACCGCAAATCCGGTGCGACGAAGTTCACGGCGACGCGTGTTGATCTTGTCTTTGGCTCGAATTCTGTTCTGCGGTCTTATGCAGAGGTCTATGCCCAGGACGACAACCGCGAAAAGTTCGTGCATGATTTTGTCGCGGCCTGGACGAAGGTCATGAACGCGGACCGGTTCGATATCAACTGATCCATTTGGTGCCCCCCCATTGCCGGGGGGCACCAGCCCATCGCAGCGACCGAACCACCGCGCGTGTGGCTGTGATTGCCCGCTGTTGTAGGCAAGATATTTCCCGGACAATACGGCCTTGACCCAAGGGAGCCCGATAAGTAAAAAATTTTCAACGCTATAACGAGCAGGGGGGATGGCATTCCCGAAGCATCGGTATTGCTCCGCGCCTGCAATATGCCGTCACTGAGAGGTTTCAGGCGTATATTGAAACCTCGGTTTCCAGAAAGCGGTTTTTTGGAAGCAGCGATCGCGACCTCACAGCCTATACTTTTAATCCATCTTTGAACTACCGCATCAGCGAGAACGGGTCTTTGGCTGCGGGGCTTCAGTTCGGGCGGGAAAGCTCGGGTTTGGAGATCTATTCCAATACTGCGCGTGGCGCCTATATCGGCTACCAGCACCGTTTCGCCGAACAAGGGATAAGCGCGAGTATCACCGGATCTTTCACAGACACGCGGTTTGATGGCATTCAAGCTGCCTATACCGAGGCACGCCATGACGTATCGCGCAAGATTTCCGCGAGTGTGGCCTATACCATGCCAAAGATGCAGGGTCTGACCCTTGAAAGCAGCGTGAGCTATCAGGAGAATGACAGCAACCTGGATATCAACAATTATAATCGGGAACTTTATTCGCTAAGCCTTATGAAAAGGTTTTAACGGACCCTATCGGGATTAAGCCGCACCGCAATTGTAAAGCGGACCACAGTTTTTGCGGGCGTGCGTTCCGTTTCTGGGCGCGTGCGTTCCGGGACTGTCCGTCCGGCACATCAAAGGCCGGTCAGGACGATCTTTACAAGATGCCCGGCGCTGCGGTCGGGTGCTTTTGGAAGGCCGTTGTTTCTTAACCCCCGCAACAAAGCGATGGCGGTTGGCGACGTGGCCGCGATCAGGTGGTTGCCGTCGCCATCCCCCTTGATCTGGCCAAGGTCGATCACCGTCAGATTGAATTCTGCCAATCGCTTTATGTCCTCGATCGAGCCCAGACGGGTCGTTTGGCCGGACAGCCGCGCCGACAGTTTCAGCGCGATGTCTTGTTGCGAGACGACGATCACGAACGGATCGGGCAGCGGGTCGATCCGTTGCAGCTCTGCCTTGAAGACGTCTATATCAATGTCAGGCGACAGCAGGATCACGCCCGCCAACCTGTTGCGCAGGGCACCGTTTTTACCGATCGTCATTTGCCGCAGCGTTTCTGTGACAAGCTGCGCGCCCATGGAATGCCCGACCAGCAGGATTTTCCGACCTTGATCCCGTGCAAGGGATGTCAGCAGGCGTTCAAGGCCGTCGCGTGCGAAAAGGACGCTGTCACGGTCGTAGGCATAGCCCAGCGGATCCCCCGAAGAGGGCCATGCAAACAACACCTGAGGCCCAAGAAACTGGTAGTCATGTGCGATCTGGGCAAAGCGGTATGTGGCTTCGGCAAAGTTGTTGTTATAGCCCGGCACAAAGACGACAATTTCGTCCTGCCGTTGCGCCTTGCGCCGGATTGCGTCCTGAAAGGCCCGGCTGTTTTCATAAAGCGTTGAGCCTGCAACAGCAAAAGCCTTTTCCGGGGCGATGCCCTGCCGAGGCCATTCGATCTGGCCGGGTTTATGGCCGGGGGGAATGTTTACGTCGATCTGCCCGTAGATCATGCGGTCCTGACGCGCGGCCGCCAATGACAAAAGCGAGGGGCCGCCTGCGCGCTGCGATGCGATGAATATGGTCTGCTGCGACGTGCCCTGCGGCACAGGCCCGCTGGCCTGGGTAAAGCTGCCGCGCGGGGCGCAGGCCATCAGAAAAACCAGAAGAAATCCGACCGAAAGCCGGGCAAGGCGGTGCCCGCTTGTCATGGCGTGTTCTGTTGCGGTTGGGGCACGGGGCCTTCCTTTGCGGGCGGGGGTGGCGGAGGCGGTGCGATTGCGGCATCGCGGAATGGCCTACCCTAGCCCATTTCAAGCGGTCGAGACATACCGTAAATCGCAGGACAGCCACGCATCGAGAGGGCGTGATTATGTTACCGTCTGCCGCCGCATGGCGCGGGTCCGGTTCCGCGCGGGCGGGTTGCAGAAGAGAGTTATGTGAAGGGCAGGTGCCTATGTGTTGCACCATCACCGCACACGCATAGGATTATTATTAGCATTAAACAAAGGTATAGTGAACTGTGGCCAGCAGGGTATCACCGTTGTGACAGGGAAGTGGTGTAATTTCATATCCGGGCCTCTTCTTCGCGTTTTCATCCGGGTGTGATTGAACGGACCCAACACAGATGAAACCGAAACGCAGTTTACTCTGGTTGCAAGCGATCACTTTGATCATTTGTCTCGGGCTTTCGTTTGTGTCGTTCCGGTTCGTCCACTGGCTTGCGCAGATCAGGTCGCACGAGAACTTCGAGGTTTTGATTGATCAGGGGCTTGCGTCGCTTGATCGACGGTTCGATGTCTACGAGCGGACGCTGGATGGTCTGGCCGGACTGTTCATCGCCTCGGATATGGTAACGGCAACGCATATGTCCGACTATGCCGCGATGATCGGTATCGGCAAGGATATGTCGGATGTCAGCGCAATCGGCTTTGCGACAAGTTTCACCGCCAGTGATGCCGCGCTTTCACGTGGGCCTGCCGGTGAGGATGCCCGCGGGCCCGACGCATTCGCGCTGCGGGACAGGAACGACAGGCGCATCATCGTGCAATACATTGCGCCACAGGCACATCATGAAAGCATACTGGGGCTGGATTTTGCGGCCAATGCTGCGTTGATGTCCGCAGCGAAAGCCGCACAGGCTGCGCGCAAGACGTCCCTTGTGCCGCATTTCGCCCTTGGTGCTGGCGATGGAACCCTGTCCGAAGCGATGCTGTTGAAGCCGGTCTATCGACCCACGCGGGCGACCGGGGCATCGGGTGACGGGCAAGAGGTTTTTGTGGGCTTTGCCTTTGTCATTCTTGATCTGGGCAAGGCCTTTGATACCCTGACGGCGGCGCAGAACAGCCTGATCGAACTGGATGTATGGGTTGGCGCACCCGAGCCTTTGGCGGTGCCGGTTTATGAAACCGCCCGACCCCTGGCGCCCGCCTTTGCCGAGGTTCAAGAGGTCCGGAAATTCGGACAGGCCCTGACCCTGAGTTGGCAAAGTACGCCGCGATTTGATTCTATCCAGCCGTTCCGCGCGCGGTGGGTCATTCTGGTTCTGGGGCTTTTGGTGACAGCACTTGTCAGCGCCCTTTTGCACATCGTGCTGCGGCGGGAACGGGCGATTGCCACACTTGTGGCGCAGAAATCGCGAGAGCTTGAAACCCGCCAGACCGAGCGGCGCTCGATCATCGAGAACGCGATGCTTGCCATTTTGTCGGTCGGCCCGCGTGGCGTGATCCTTCATTCGAACGCGGCGGCGCAGCAACTGTTGATGCCCCACGACAGCGCGACAGATCTGACGGGCATGACGATTGCCGACGTGTTACCCGCGCTGGATCTGGACCGTGGCGACGGACGGTTCAAACTGGCGGTTCCGCCGGCGCCTGCGGGGGACGGGCCGTTGATCATCGAAATCGAAAAGAACACCTGGGTGACATCCGAGGGCGAAACGCGGATTACGCTGCTGCTGCGCGACATCACCGCCAGCGAACAATATGCAATGGAGATCGCCAAGACGGAACAGCGGTGGAACCTTGCACTGATGGGGGCAAAGATCGGTGTGTTTGATGTTGACCTCAGGCGGCAGACCTCTGTCGTGTCAGAGATGTGGTACAAGATCATGAAGATCGACGCGCAATCCGGTTGCCCCGATCCCTATGGCACCCTGATGGACCGTGTGCATCCCGACGACCGCGTTATCCTGCGGGATGCGCAGACTGCCTGTGTCGAAGGGGTTCAAACCCGTGCCGATGTGCGGTTCCGGATCATGATTGCCGACGATGACTGGCGCTGGATCCAGTCCGACGGGGTTGTTGTCGAACGCGCGGAAAGCGGGCGCGCGCTTCGGATGATCGGAACGCAGATGGACATCACGGAAAGCATAAGGCTGGACCGGATGAAGCGCGAGTTTGTGGCGACAGTCAGCCACGAGCTGCGCACGCCGCTGACGTCGATCAAGGGGGCATTGGGGCTTTTGCAGGTGCGCGCAAAAGACGCCGAGCCCCGTGTGACCCAACGGCTGATCCAGATCGCACTGTCGAATTCTGACCGTCTTGCCGGTCTGTTGAATGACATTCTGGATATGGAAAAGATCAATGCGGGCAGCATGACCCTTGATCCAAAGGCAGAAAACCTTGGGCGCATCATGGCGCTTGCCTCTGATCAGGTCGGCCCCTATGCGTCGCAATGGGATGTCGATCTGGAGGTTGTCGCCCCCGAAGATGATGCGCACATCTGGACCGACCAGAAGCGCGTTATTCAGGTGCTGACCAATCTGCTGTCGAACGCCTGCAAGTTCGCGCACGAGGGCACAACGGTTCGTCTGACGGCAGAGGTTTTGCCATCCCACGTGCGTATCTCGGTCAGCAATGTCGGCCCCGGCATCCCCGAAGAGTTCCGCAGCAGGATTTTCCATCCGTTCTCGCAGGCGGACAGTTCTGATACGCGCCAGAAAGGCGGCACCGGGCTGGGATTGAACATTTCCCGCCAGCTGACCGAGGCGATGGGGGGCACCATCGGCTATGACAGCGAGCCCGACAAGGAAACCGTGTTCTGGTTTACCTGCCCACTGGCGGGCAGGCCCGACGGCCCAAGGGCCGATGCCACCTATTGACGCCCGTCGGAATTCTTTAATTCCGAACGAAGGGCGTCAAGATCCTGACGAAGTGCACGAACCTCTGCCAGCACATGTCCGGTTTCGTTTATCATGGTTTCCCGCTCGGTGTGGGCCTCGGTCAGATGCTGGCTTTGCATTCCGTCGACGATGACCCCGATGAACAGGTTCAGAACGGCAAATGTCGTCACGATGATGAACGGCACAAAAAACGCCCAGGCATAGGGGAATTCGTCCATGACGGGGCGGACAATGCCCATCGACCAGCTTTCCAGAGTCATGATCTGGAAAAGCGAATAGGCCGACTCTCCGATGGTGCCGAACCATTCCGGAAATGTTGCCGCGAACAGCTTTGTCGCCATAACCGCGAAGATATAAAAGATCAGCCCCAACAGCATGGCGATCGACCCCATGCCGGGCAGCGCATTGAGCAGGCCGGTGACCACGCGACGCATTGATGGCACCGCGCTGACAAGGCGCAGAACCCGCAGGATGCGAAAGGCGCGCAGGATCGAAAGATTTCCGGTGGTCGGCAACGCGGCAAACCCCACCACGATCAGGTCGAATATCCGCCACGGATCACGGAAAAAAGAGAGGCGCCGGACATAGAGACGGACCGCGAGTTCCAGCACAAAAACAGTCAGGATGATCCGGTCAAGGGGTAGGAGTATGGGGCCGACCGCAGACATCACCGTCGCGCTGGTTTCGAGACCGAGGGTGATCGCGTTGACGACAATCAGCGCGATGATCGCGCGCTCGAACCTGTGGGACTCGACGAATAAGGATAGACGGTCGCGGATAGAGATTGGCATGGTCAGGATTGCTCCGGGGGTGAAGATTTTGGCGGTGAAGGTTTGGCGGGGATTGCCAAAGGTGATGGTTCGCCTGCGTGCGCGACGGGGTCAAGGCCGAAAGATTAGTTGATTTACGGGGCATCGCCTTGCGTGGCTGTCCATTGGTCTGGGGCTGTGCGTTGGGTGTAAACACATATGAAATATGGAATGTAACTTGCGCCAGACGCGCATTTGGCATAGCGATATTCATGAAATATCGGGATGCCTTTTGATCGGAGAGAAACATGTCTGAACATCAAGATCCCGATTTGCCGCTGATGGTGGTTACACACGATACCGATGCAACGCCGCAGCGCCGGTTCCGGTTCCGGCGGCGCTGGCTGCTTGTCTTGCTGGTGCCCGCGCTGATGTTCTCGGGGGCGGTGATCGGAATGTATTTCCAGCCTACGGGTTTGAGGGCATTCTACGCCCTGACCGGATTGCAACCCGGTGGCGGTTCTGCATCCCCGATCGCGCTGCCGCCGAATATCGAATTGCCCAAGGAAATGGCCGAGACCATGCAGCCGACCGATGTGGTTGGTCTGGCCCGCTTGATCCCGAATGGCGATGTGTCGATCGTGGCACCGCCCTTTGGTGCCGGGGATGCACGGATCGCCGAAATTCTGGTCGCCGTGGGCGACCATGTGGAAAAGGGCGGCGTCGTCGCCCGTTTGGATAATGAGGGTCAGCTAGAAAGCGCGGTGCTGCTGGCCGAGGCCAATGTCGCCGTGCGGCAGGCGGCACTGACGCAAACGCGCGCTGCCGTGCAAAACAGTCAGGACGAGGCCCGTGCCGGGCTGGAGCAGGCGCAATCGACCGCGACAGAGGCGCGCGCCGAACTGCTTCGGTCGCAGGAACTTTTCCAGCGCGGTGTCACGACGCAGACAACGCTGGATATGGTCGCCGCCGCCGACAGGCAGGCCGCCCTTGCGGTGCAAAAGGCCGAAGCGACGCTTGCGCGCTTTACCGCCGAAGGGGTCGACATGCAGCCCGATGTGATCGTGGCCGCCCGCAATCTTGACGCCGCGCAGGCCGATCTGACCCGGACAAGGCGCGATCTGGCCCGCGCCGCCGTTTTGGCCCCGATCAGCGGCACGGTGCTTGATATTCACGCGCGGGCCGGGGAACGCCCGCCCGCCGTGGGCATTATGGAACTGGGCGACATCAGCCGGATGATGGCCGAAGTCGAGGTCTATCAGGACCGCATCGCGCGGGTCGAGGTCGGCCAGCCGGTTGAACTGGCTGCCATCGCCATCGGTCAAACGCTTCAGGGGCAGGTGCAGTCCATCGGACTTACCGTGGGGCGGCAGGGGCTGGTGTCGGACGATACGGCGGCCAACACCGATGCCCGCGTCATCTCGGTGATGGTGGCGTTGACCGAGGCGTCCTCGGCCATTGCGGCCCGGTATACCAATCTGGAGGTGGTCGCCCGGATCGACACCCGACCGCTGGCGCCGCGATGAGCACCCTTTTGCAATGGCTCTTCGGTCGGCTTCCGATCGGTTGGCTGCAACTGACCCATAGCCGGCCCCGCTTTGCCGCAGCGCTGGCCGGGGTGGCCTTTGCCAATGTGCTGGTGTTCGTGCAATTGGGGATCATGAACTCGATGGCGACGGCCACGATGAAACCCTATGCGTTCTTTCAGGCCGACATCATGATCTCGGCCTCGGATGCCAATTCGATGACCGAAGGCGGCAATGTCGCACGGCAATGGCTGTTTCAGGCGCTGGCAGACCCGGACGTGATTGCGGGCACGGGTTTGTTCATCGCAAATGTCAGCTGGGCGCGTGCGGAAAAGACGCTGGGGCTTACGACTTATGGGATTGACCCGGCGGTGCCCATGTTCCTGTCGCCCGATATGGCTGCCAAGGCCGGCACGCTTCAATTGCACAATGCGGGCATCCTTGACCGCTTTAGCCGGGGTCTGCCAAAAGACGAGGCTGCCGCGATCCGCCCGCAGACGCCCCTGTCGTTCGAAGTGTCGGGCACCACATTGAGCCTTTACGATACCTTCGCAGGGGGCGGTGGATTTGGCGGCGACGGCTATATGATGGTGTCGGACCAGACGTTCCTGACGCTGTTTCCCGCGCGCAGATCGGCCGCGCCGGATCATATCCTGCTGAAGATCAGGCCCGATGCCGATGCCGATCTGGTCGCCGCGCGCCTGCGCGACCTTGTTTCCGACAAAACCCTGCGCATCCGCAGCTATGCCAAGGCGGCGGCGGATGACCTGAGCTATCAGCAGACCAAGCGCCCGACCGGCATTATCTTCGGGTTCGGGGTCATCATCGGCATCCTTGTCGGTATCGTGATCGTCTATCAGGTGTTGTCAACCGACGTGGCCGATCATCTGAGCGAATATGCCACCTTCAAGGCGATGGGATACAGTCAGGGTTTTTTCCTTGGTATCGTGTTCGAAGAGGCGCTGATATTGGCGGTGCTGGGGTTTGTGCCCGGTTTTGCCGTGGCCAGTGGTTTGCTTGCGGGGATGGCGGCCGTGACCACCTTGCCCCTTGCGATGACCGCCGATATGGCGGTGATGGTCTTTATTGGCACCCTTGTCGCCTGCTCGTTGTCAGGGGCGATTGCGACCCGGCGGCTGGCGTCTGCCGACCCTGCCGATCTGTTTTAG
Organism: Pseudogemmobacter sp. W21_MBD1_M6; assembly: GCF_052119585.1. Classification (NCBI taxonomy): domain Bacteria; kingdom Pseudomonadati; phylum Pseudomonadota; class Alphaproteobacteria; order Rhodobacterales; family Paracoccaceae; genus Pseudogemmobacter; species Pseudogemmobacter sp. W21_MBD1_M6. Next base: position 82,376 of record NZ_JBGQOJ010000008.1, read on the forward strand.
GGGCATGGAATGACCGATGATCCACCCGTCACCGTTGTTGGCTTGAACCATTGGTTCGGCACAGGCGAGGCAAGCAAGCAAGCGATCTTTGACGTCAACCTGACAGTGAAACGCGGTAGCCTGACGGTTCTTATGGGGCCGTCAGGATCTGGCAAGACCACGCTTTTGACGTTGATGGGCTGCCTGCGCGATGTGCAGGACGGCTCTGTCCGCCTGCTGGGGCACGAATTGAACGGTGCTGACCGTGCGCTGAACGAGGCCCTGCGCCGCAGGCTGGGGTTTATCTTTCAGGCGCATAATTTGCACGGCAGCCTGACTGCGGTACAAAATGTGCTGATGGGGTTGCTGGTGCATGGTGCGCTTGATCACGAACGGCAGATGGCGGCGGCACGCCACGCGCTGACGCTTGTCGGGCTGGCCGACCGGATGAACTATTTGCCAGCCAACCTGTCGGGGGGCCAGAAACAAAGGGTCGCGGTGGCGCGTGCCCTTGTCGGCAACCCCGATGTGGTTTTTGCCGATGAACCGACAGCGGCGCTGGATCGCGAAAGCGGCGCCACCGTGGTGAACATGCTGAAAAAGCTTGGGCAGGTGCGCGGCACTACCACAGTGATGGTCACCCATGACAACCGCATCCTTGATCTGGCGGACCGGGTCGTGACGCTGGAAGATGGCCGCATCGTGCGCGACACGGCCCCCTAAGCCCCGCGAATACCTGCGTTGACAGATGTTAATGCGGTGCGGGCAAGGCGGCGTATCCTTGCCCCAGATGGTCACCGCAGGACGTAGATCGCCATGTCGCAAAAGACCGGGGATGCCGAAAGGATCAAGGGGCTGCGCAAAGAAATCGCGCGGCACGACCGGCTGTATTATGTCGAGAACGCGCCGACAATTTCGGATGCGGCCTATGATGCGCTGTTTGACGAGTTGCAGCACCTGGAGGCGCGTCACCCTGACCTTGTGACAGAGACGTCACCGACCCAAAGGGTTGGCGCAGCACCGGAATCCGGGCTGGCAAAGGTCGAACACATCGACGCGATGCTAAGCCTGAACGCCGTCAAGGACGAAGACGCGGTTGCCGGTTTCTTGAAACTGCTGTCGGAAAAGACCGGGCGGGATCATCCGGGGGTGGTGACAGAGCCGAAATATGACGGCGTCTCGATCGAGGTGGTCTATGAAAAGGGGCTGTTCCTGCGGGCCGTCACGCGGGGGGATGGTCGGGTTGGCGAAGACATCAGCCATACCCTGAAAACGGTCCGCAGCCTGCCGCTGCGGCTGGCCGGGGGGAACGGCTTGCCGGATATGCTTGCCGTTCGGGGCGAGGCGATCCTGCCCAAAGACAGTTTTCAGACCGTGAACAAGATCCGAGAGCAATCCGGTGAGGACGCGTTTGCCAATCCGCGCAACGCGGCGGCGGGAATCCTGCGCAGGCTTGATCCGAAAGGGGTGCAAGAGGTGCAGTTCGCGTTGATGTTCTATGATGCGTCGGGCATGGACCGCAACGCGATTGGCACACAATGGGCGCTGCTGGACCAGTTGCAGGACTGGGGGCTGACGGTGGGCGACGAGCGGCGCCGCTGCACGACAGCCGAGGATGTGCGGAAGTTCCACGACGCCTTGCACCGCAAGCGCGATGATCTGGCCTACGAGATCGACGGCATCGTGCTGAAGCTGGATGACCTGGCCGTGCGCGATGCGCTTGGGACGCGCGCGCGCAGTCCGCGTTGGGCGCTGGCGTGGAAGTTCGAGCCGCGCAAGGAGGTGACGCGGATCAACGATATCGCCGTGAGCGTTGGCAGAACCGGCGCGCTGACGCCTGTTGCGCTGCTTGATCCTGTTGATATCGGCGGGGTGACTGTGGCGCGGGCGACGCTGCACAACGTCGACGAGGTTGCCCGCAAGGATTTGCGGGTGGGCGACACCGTGCGGATCGAGCGGGCAGGGGATGTGATCCCCGAAGTGGCGGAGCGGATCGAAACGCCCGAACGCCCGCGCGGCCCCGCGTTCGAAATGCCGGACGCCTGCCCCGCCTGCGGTGCCGAGGTAGAGCGCCGTGGGCCGATAGCCTATTGCCCGGCGGGTGTGGCCTGTCCGGCACAGGTCAAGGGCCGTCTGGTGCATTACGCCAGCCGTGGGGCAATGGATATCGACGGGCTGGGCGACGAGACCGCCGATCAGCTTGTCACAAAGGGCTTGGTGAAAGATGTTGCCGATATTTACGGGCTGACTGTCGAGGATATCGAGGCACTGGCGGGGTTTGCCCATACCTCTGCCGTCAAGCTGCATGATGCGATCCACCCGCGTGGCACGGTGCCGCTGGACCGTTTTCTGGTGGCCCTTGGCATCGAAAATGTGGGCCGGGATACGGCGCGGCGGCTTGCCATGGCGTTTGGCAGCCTTGCGGCGGTGCAGGATGCGAACCGGGACGCGCTGTGCAAGGTCGAGGGGGTCGGTGCCGAAACCGCCCGAAGCGTGCGGGATTTTTTCCATGAGGCGCGCAATCGCAAGGTGATTGAGCGGTTGCTTGATGCGGGGGTAAAACCGCAGGACATCCCGCAGGCAGGGGATAGTTTGGCGGGAAAGACCTTTGTGCTGACCGGCGCGCTGGACGCATGGACCCGCGAACAGGCCACCGACGCGATCCTGCGGCGCGGAGGGCGGGTGGCGTCGGGCGTCAGCGGACATACGGATTACGTGGTGATCGGCGCCGATCCGGGACGCAAGCTGGACGAGGCGAAAGCCAAAGGCGTCAAGACGCTGAATGAAACCGAATTCAAGGACATGCTGACCTGAAAGGGGCTGGTGATGCCGGTGCACAATAGCGAAATTGCGACGATGTTCGATCATGTGGCTGACCTGCTGGACATTCAGCAGGCCAATCCTTTTCGTATCCGCGCGTATCGCAACGCCGCAGCCACGATCCGCGATCAGGGGCGCAACATTGCCGATATGCTGGAGGAGGGCGAGGATCTGTCCGAACTGCCGGGCATCGGCGTGGATCTTGCCGGCAAGATCTCCGAAATCGTCAAAACCGGACATCTGGGGCTGCTGGACGAGATCGCCAAGGACATCCCCGATACGCTGGTGGAAATCACCGCGATCCCCGGCATCGGCCCAAAACGGGCGCGGGCGTTGCACGAGGCGCTTGATATAGGGTCGCTTGATGATCTCGAGGCTGCCGCCGAGGCCGGAAAGATAGCCGGCATCAGCGGCTTCGGGCCAAAGACGCAGCAGAAAATCCGGGATGAACTGAAGAAAGGCGATCTTGCAGAGCACCGCGTCAGGCTTGCCATGGCCGAGGATTTCGCCATCCCGCTTCTTGCCTATATCAAGGACACCCCCGGCGTGCAGACCGCCGAGATCGCCGGTAGCTATCGCCGCCGCAAGGAAACGGTCGGTGATCTTGATATCCTTGCCGCAGCGCAGGACGGCAAAGGCGTTATTGACCGCTTTGTCGTTTATGACGAGGTTGAAACGATCGTGTCGCAGGGCGAAACCCGTTCAACGGTCAAGTTGCGTTCGGGGTTGCAGGTTGATCTGCGGGTTGTTCCAAAGGTCAGTTTTGGCGCGGCGCTGCATTATTTCACCGGGTCCAAGGCGCATAACATTGCCTGCCGCAGACGGGCGCAGGACCGCGGGCTGAAGCTGAACGAATACGGGGTTTTCGATGGAAAGACCCGCATTTGCGGTGCGACCGAACAAGAGGTCTACGATGCGATCGGCCTGCCGCCGATACCGCCGGTCCTGCGCGAGAATCGAGGAGAGATCGAAGCCGCCGAAAAGGGCGCGTTGCCCGAATTGATCACACTGGCTGATATACGCGGCGACCTGCACTGCCATACCACAGCCTCTGACGGGCGAAATTCGATACGTGAAATGGCCGAGGCGGCGATCGCGCGCGGATATGAGTATCTGGCGATCAGCGATCATTCCAAAAGCCAGACTCAGGCCGGCGGGCTTGACGAGGCTGCGCTGGCGAAACATCTGGACGAGATCGACAGGGTCCGCGACGATTTGGGCGGTATCCACATCCTGAAGGCCAGCGAAGTGGATATTCTGAAGGATGGCAGTCTGGATTACGATGACGATGTGCTGGACAAGCTTGATCTTGTGATTGCCGCCGTTCATGCGAATTTCGATCTGGACGAAGACAAACAGACCGAGCGGATCATCCGCGCAATGGACAATCGGCACGTCAATATCATCGCGCATCCGACGGGCCGGTTGATCGGTGAACGCAGGCCCTACGCCCTGAACATGAAGCGCCTGATGAAAGCCGCCGCCGATCGGGGATGTTTTCTGGAGATCAACGCAGAGCCACTGCGGCTTGACCTGAACGACATCAACTGCCGGATGGCCAAAGACGCCGGAGTGATGGTTTCGATCGGGACCGATGCGCATTCCACAGGCGGGCTTGACCACATGCGGTTTGGTCTTGATCAGGCGCGTCGCGGCTGGCTGGGGCCGGACAACGTTGTGAACACGCGCAACTGGTCGGCGCTATCAAAATTGCTGCGCCGGTAATGCCCGTCGGGGGCATCTTTCGTTAACCCTGATCAATGCGTTGGGCGACAGTCATGGGACAATGCCCGGTCGGGTTCGAAACACGCGGGGTTGCAGCATGAACAAATTTCCCAATGCGCATTGTTCTTTTGGCGGGTTCGGGATGGATTTATGTCTGGGCGGTGCTGCATCATGACCTTTCAGATCGCAACTGTCCTTGGGCTTTTGGTTTTTGCCATGGGGCTTTACATGACCGAATGGGTTTCGGTCGATGTCGTCGCATTGGCCCTTTTGGCGGCGCTTATGCTGTTCGGCATATTGACGCCCGCCGATGCGTTCGCGGCATTCGGCAGCGAGATCGTCATTATTCTTGCGGCGATCATGGTGCTTGCTGGCGCCATTGTGGAGGCGGGCGTCATGGACTGGCTTGGCAACTATGCGAACAAGGTCGGCGGCACGCACCGTAACCGCGTTTCAATGCTGTTGCTTCTGGGGATATCGGCGGCAAGTTCCGCGTTGCTGAGCAATACCAACACGACTGCCATCATGATCTCGCCCGCCGTCGAGATGGCCCGCCGCGCCAAAATCAGTGCCAGCCGCATATTGATGCCGCTGGCCTATGCGTCGATGCTTGGCGGGTCGTGCACCTTGATCGGAACCTCTGCCAATCTGGCCAGCAGCGGCTTGATCACCCGGCTGGGAATGGAGCCGTTTTCACTGTTCGAATTTCTGGGGATTGGAACTGTAATCACCGTTATCGGCCTTGTCTGGCTGGTGTTTCCCGGTCAATGGCTGATTACGCCGCGAAGTCCGGTGGAGGAAGAGGGGCAATCCGAACCGCGCCGCTTCTTCACAACCCTTCGCTTGGCCAAAGGCTCTTCGGTGATCGACACGCCGATAGGGGGCCTGAATTTCAAGGATTTCGATGCCGATCTTCTAAGCGTCGACCGGGGCGGCAAGCGTCTGGACCCCCACCATTCCCGTAAGTTGAGAGAGGGGGACGAGTTGATCGTCCGGGCATCGCGGAACGGGCTGCTCAAGCTCAAGAAGTCGAAACTGTTCACTCTGGAACCTGACGAGCATTTTTCTATCCGGTATGGCGAAGACATGGTTCCGGTGATGGCCGAGGCTGTTGTGATGCCCCAATCGCGGCTGGTCGGGAAAACGCTGAAGCAGCTTCAGTTTTTCGATCAGTCCAGCGGTATCGTTCTGGCGATTTACCGCCGCACCCGCAGCCGACCTGCGCGTATCGAGAACATGCAGTTGCGCGCGGGCGATGTGCTGTTGCTTCAGGGGTCGCAGCAGGGCCTTAGGCGTATGCGCGGGAAAACAGACCTTCGCGTTCTGATGAGCGTTGACGAGACGGTCATCACCCCGCGGCAGGGTATTCTGACGTTAAGCGCGATGATCATTGCTGTGCTGGTGGGCGCACTGGGGATTGCACCTTTCTCGCTCAGTATTCTGATCGCGTTGCTGGTGGTGGTTCTGACCGGCGGGGTCACCATGCAGGAGGCCTACCGCCTGATCGAATGGCGGCTTCTGGTGGTGATTGCCGCGATGTCCGGGTTTGGGCTGGCGATGGAAACCAGCGGCACGGCGGAATATCTGGCGATGTATATCGTGCAAACCGTGGCGCCGTTCGGTTCGGTCTTTGCGATGGCGGCCTTTTGCGTTCTGGCGGTGCTGCTGACCCAACCGATGTCAAACGCAGGGGCTGCACTGACGGTTATTCCCGTTGCCGTTGCCGCCGCCGAGGGGCTGGACCTGAACCCCCGGATGCTGGCCGTTCTGGTGACGTTGTCGGCCTCGCTTTCGTTTATATCGCCGCTCGAACCCGCATGTTTGCTGGTCTATGATGTCGGGCGATACCGCTTTGTGGATTTCGTCAAGGCGGGGACGCCGCTGACGATCATCAGTGTTGCTATTCTTCTGGTTCTTGTGCCGCTGTTCTGGCCGTGACAGGTGCGGCGGCATCGACCGGCGTGTCATCGCAGCGGAACGTCTCCAGCTCGGACTTGTCCGTTTCGACGGCGCACTGTTTACGTGCGCGGCGCAAGGCGCTGCGAACGATTTCTTCGTAGGTTGGATGATAAAACGGCATTTTCAGCAGATCGCCAAGGGTCGCGCCCTGTGCCAGCGCATAGGCGAACATATGCGCCAGATGTTCGGCATCTTGTGCGAACATCTCGACACCCAAAAGCCGTGCGGTGGCCTTTTCCGCATAAACCCGGATCGCGCCGTCCCCGCTGCGGGCAAGTTGCGAACGGCCCTTGTTGCTGAATGAAGCCGGACCAACCGCGATTTCATCCTTGCGCTGTTTCAGGTCCGCCCAGCCAGCGCCGACGCTGGCAATCTGTGGATCGGTAAAGGTGACGTGAAGCGGAATGCGCCGCCGGAATGCGGTATCCTTGCCGCGAACGGCGTTGTAGCCTGCGATGCGACCTTCGTCGGCGGCTTCGTGCAAAAGCGGCCTGAGGCCGGAGACGTCGCCCGCAAGATAGACCCGTGTTCCCTGAATGGCGAGACAGGATTCGTTGACGTCGGGCTGGCCGTTTTCATTTACCCCGATGCCAAGATGCTGCAAACCCAGACCGTCCAGATTAGGCATCCGGCCCATGGCGACCAGAACGCAATCCACCTGTGTCTGTCCGCCATCCCAGTGCATGGTCACCGCGCCGTCTGGTCCGGCTTTCGGCTCAACGGTCGCGGTGACAATCCTGAACTCGGACTGCATGGCGGTCGATGCAAGGTCGTGCAGGTCGGGGTGGGATAACCCGCCAAAACCGGGCGAGGGATCAAACCCCGTCACTTCGACACCAAGCCGGGCAAGGGCCTGCCCCAATTCCAGCCCAACCGGCCCCAGTCCGATGACCGCGATGCGCGGCGGAAGCGTTTCGAGATCAAAGAAATCGTCGGTTGTGAAGACGCGCTTGCCCAGCGTTTCTGGCCATGTGGCGGGCATCACGGGGCTGCTTCCGGTGGCCACAATTGTGGCCCGTGGCCGAAAGACGCGGCCATTGGCATGAAGCATCCCATCCTTCGCAAAGGCCGCCCTGTGCGGTATCAGGTGGTCACCTTTCCATGCGTCCATTCCCTTCACCACGCCAGAGACAAATCCATCCCGCAGGCGCCGTGTTTCAGACAATACTGCCTTTGCGTCGATCTGAAGGTGATCCGCCCCGCGAATCCCCAGTGCGCGGAAGCTGTGGCGCCTGTGAAAATCATGCGCCGACTGAAGGAACGCCTTGGATGGCATACAGGCCACACGCGCACAGGTCGTGCCCAATGGCCCGGGGTCGAAAACCATATAGCTGTCGGTTTTTTTCACGACCTCGGCGCGCGCCGAAAGACCGGCAGTGCCTGCGCCCAGAATGGCAACGTCGATATCCTCGAGTGTCATGGTGGTCCTCCTTGGGGGCGATGCGATCTGCCGCAATCAACCGGCAGGGTTGTATTTCAAAGCGCTGATCGGGCGAACCGTGCTTGCCTGCGGGCCTATTTCGCTTTCGTCGGTCTGCACCACCAGTTCGACGGTGTCGCGGGTTTGCAGCTGGTCAAAGTCGCCGTCGACGACGCTGTTCTTGTGGAAATAGACCAGCCGGTTGTCTGTTGCGATGATCTGGCCATAGCCCTGATCGTGGTGGATTTCGACGATCTTTCCCTGAAGCGGTCCGTCATGGGTCTTTACGTCGCCGCCAATCTTCTGCTTCCAGCGCTTGATTTCGCGCGCCATCGAGGCGAAGGCATCGCGCACTGCCACCTTGAGATGCTCGTGTTCGGCGGTGTCATTCTGCTGGTGGTGAACGACGAGTTCATCGCCCGGCACGCGAACCTCGATGGTCACCTCGTAGAGGTTCCCCTTTTTCTGGCTGTTGTGCGGGGCACGAATATAGACATGGCAACTGGTGATCTGATCTGCGAATTGTTCCAGATGGTCGACCTTTTCCTGAACCAGCGCCTTGATCTCGTCGGTTGGCGTTACGTTTTTGAAAGCAAGTTCCAAAGGGGTTTGCATGTTGTGCTACTCCTTAAATCTGATGCCGTTGATCCGAACCAAGTCGGGGATTCAGCGGGAACACCGCCGACAATGTCGCGCTATTTACGGGCATACATTCCGACAAGTTCAGTGAATTCCAGAATGTAGGGCTGCGCGAGGCGCATGATCTCGACACATGTGGCACCGGAGGCCGCAGATGTGATGTGATCACCAAGCGCACTGAGCCGAAAGTGATAGGCGTGGGGTTTATCGCCGCGTGGCGGGCAGGGGCCGCCATATCCGGGTTTTCCGAAGTCGTTGATTGCCTGTCGGAATCCGGGCTCCAGCGTTTCGGGGCCAAAGCCCGCGCGCAGGGCGGACCATGTGGGCGGGATCGAATACGCCGCCCAGTGGTGAAAGATGCCGCCCGGCGCATCGGTATCATCGCAGACCAGCAAAAGCTCCTTTGTGCCGTCCGGCACACCCGTCCAGCCAAAGGCCGGAGAGAGGTTCTCTCCGTCACAGGTAAACCGTTCGGGAATCGTTTCGCCCATCTTGAAATCCGGACTGGTCAGCGTCAGCATGGCGCGCTCCTTCGGTTGAAATACAAGGACAGTCTGCGCGGATATCGGCACGTCGGCATTGACGTCTGTTAATCTGATGGGGTCACGCGGCGCCTTTTCTATCCGCAGCTATTGATTTTGATTAATGCCGGTCAGGCCGCATCGGGGCATTCTTTGTCTGGTATTGCAGGCGGCGCGGTTGCGTCGCGCGGTGCCGGACCTTGAACCGCAGGAGGCGATGTGCCCGATTACACGCTCGACAGACCCTTCGCGCAACCGTTGCAGGACGTTGCAAGCCGGTTGAAGGCCGACCTGACCAAGGGGCTGGACGAGGCCGGGGCGCGGGCAAGGCTTGAAACCTGCGGGCCGAACCAGCTGCGCACGAACAAGAAGAAAAGCACGCTGCTGATCCTTGTGCATCAGTTCAACAGCGTCATCGTCTGGCTGCTGACCGGGGCTGCGGCGATGTCGTTCGTTCTGGGTGACATCGCCGAGGGCCTTGCGATTGTCGTTGTGCTGTTGATCAACGGGGCCATCGGGTTTTTTACCGAACTCAGGGCGGCGCGGTCGATGGAGGCCCTGATGGAGATCGCACAGGTGCAAACGCGCGTGCGGCGGGGTGGCGAAGTGCGCAAGATCGATGCGCACGACCTTGTGCCGGGGGATGTGGTGATCCTTGAGGCCGGTGATGTTGTCACGGCGGATCTGCGGTTGAGCGAAGCCTCTAACCTTCAGGTGGACGAATCCGTGCTGACGGGAGAATCCGCGCCGGTCGGCAAATCCACCGAGGCAATCGCACAGGACGCGGCCCTGGGGGACCGCGCCAGCATGGCGTTCAAGGGAACGGCCATCACGCAGGGCACGGGCGAGGGTCTGGTGGTTGCAACCGGTATGGCAACCGAAATTGGCCGGATCAGCGATCTGGCGCAGACTGCCGCAGCCGAGGCCGCACCCCTTGAACGCAGGCTTGACCGGCTGGGGCATCGGCTGGTCTGGCTGACGCTGGTGTTCGCGGGGGTGACGGTCGGGGCCGGTGTTTTGCGGGGGCATGATGTGGCGGTGATGGTGCAGATGGGCGTTGCGCTGGCTGTCGCCGCCGTGCCCGAGGGTCTGCCGGTTGTCGCGACGCTGTGTCTGGCGCGCGGGATGTGGCGGATGAGCCGGCGCAACGCCCTGATCACGCGGCTGTCGTCGGTGGAAACGCTGGGGGCGACGACGGTGATCCTGACGGACAAGACCGGCACACTGACGGAAAACCGCATGACGGCGGTGCGCTATTTGCTGGCCGGGGCGGATGTGGATGTGAAACGCAACGGCGACAAACCGGAATTTGCGGAGGGGCAGAACCCCCTTGATCCGTCGTCTGACGAACGCCTTGGCTGGGCAATCCGGATCGGGGCGCTGTGCAACACCGCCGACCTTGGCGACGGGTCCAAGGACGGGCGGGCAGGCGACCCGATGGAAATAGCGCTATTGTCGATCGCCCGCGCTGCGGGACTTGGGCGGGCGGGCCTGCTTGAGGATCGGGCCGAGGTGCGCGAGCACGCCTTTGATCCGGGTGCCAAGATGATGGCCACGGTGCACCGCGACGCCGACGGCTATCTTGTGGCGGTCAAGGGCGCCCCCGAGGCGGTGATCGACCTGTGCGACCATGTCATGACACCGGATGGCCCGAAGGATATGGACGACACCACACGCGAGGACTGGACGGCGCGCGGTGCGGCGGCAGCGGGGGAAGGTCTGCGGCTGTTGGCTTTGGCATTGAAACACGCGGGCACCAGGGACGCGGACCCCTATGCGGGGCTGACGCTGGTGGGGCTTGTGTGCCTTCTGGACCCGTTGCGAAGCGATGTGACCGATGCAATCAAGGCCAGCCGCGCGGCGGGCGTTCGGGTGGTCATGCTGACCGGTGATCATGCGGATACCGCCGAAACCATCGCGCGGCAGGCAGGTCTGGGGGATGGCGATCTGATCGTGGTCGAAGGCACCGAACTTGCCGGTATCGACACGGACACTGTCAGTGACGCAGAGTGCAGGCGGATCCTGTCGGCGCATGTCTTTGCCCGTGTCGCGCCGGAAACCAAACTGACGCTTGTGGCGCTGTATCAGAAGGCCGGGCATGTGGTGGCGATGACCGGCGACGGGGTCAATGATGCGCCTGCGCTGAAAAAGGCCGATATAGGCATTGCCATGGGCAAGCGCGGCACGCAGGTCGCAAAAGAGGCGGCCGATATGGTTCTGCAGGACGATGCCTTTGCAACCATTATCGCGGCGATGCGTCAGGGGCGGGTGATTTTCGACAACATCCGCAAGTTCGTGGTGTATCTGATGTCCTGCAATGTCAGCGAGGTGATGGTGGTCGGGATTGCCGTGGGGGCCGGATTGCCAGCGCCGCTTTTGCCGTTGCAGATCCTGTTTCTGAACCTTGTGACAGATGTGTTTCCCGCCTTCGCGCTTGGGCTGGGGCGGGGTGACGACAATATCATGCGCAAGCCGCCGCGCGATCCCGAACAGGCGATCGTGAACCGCCCGCGATGGGTGTTGATCGGCGCTTTGGGCGCGGCGGTGACTGTTGCGACACTCGGGGCGTTTGTGCTTGCCCTCAATTGGCTTCATCTGGACCCCAGACCAGCCGTCACGGTGGCCTTTCTGACGCTTGCCCTGGCGCAGCTTTGGAATGTGTTCAATGTGCGCGACCGCGATGCGGGGATTTTGATGAACGAGGTCACGCGCAATGCCTATGTCTGGGGGGCGCTTTTGCTGTGCCTTTGCCTGATCGGGCTGGCGCTTTGGCTGCCGTGGTTGGCGGGGATCCTTGGTCTTCCCGATCCGGGTTGGAACGGTCTGGCCCTTTCGGCGGGGGCCAGTCTTGTTCCGCTTGGTCTGGGGCAGGGGTGGCTTCTTTTGGCCCGCCCCGGCAGGCCGGACCGCAAAGAGACGCGGCGCGGGGGCCAGGTCGGGCGGGCCGCGCTACAAAAGAGCCAGCGTCAATGTCGGGAAAACGGCGATGGCGATCAGAGACACGAGCATGACAAGGATATAGGGCAGGGTGCCCAGAAAGATTGATTCAACGCTGACAGAGGGATCATCCAGCGTGTTGTGCACGGTGAACACCGATATTCCGAAAGGCGGCGTCAGCAGCCCGATTTCCACGGCGATCACGGTGACAATCCCGAAATGGATCAGATCGAACCCCATGGTCTGGGCGATGGGGGCCGCGATCGGCACCATGATCAGCAGGATGGAACTGGAGTCGAGGATCATCCCCAAAAGCAAAAGCAGAACGACGTAAAGCAACAAAAAGGCATAGGGGCTTAGCCCGCCCATGCGCACAAGGTCGCCAATGGCATTCGGAATGCCCGCAACGGACAACATGCGGCTGTAGAAGCCCGCAGCGATCAGCAGGATCAGAATGCCGACCGAGACCATGCCCGTCTGGCTTAGCACTTCCCAGATGCGCTGGCGGTTCAGTTTGCGCCGGGCCAGTGCGATGACCAAAGCGCCGAAGGCCCCGATGCCGCCTGCCTCTGTCGGGGTGAAAAAGCCGCTGTAAAGGCCACCCAGAACCAGCACCACAAGCAGCAGGATCGGCACCAGTTTCACCGCCATTTCGCGCCCCGTCATCCGGTTGCCGATTTGGGCCACCCCGCGCATCCGCACAAGTTCGGGGTCGTCGAAGACAAAGTTGGGCCGGTATCTTGCCAGCAGGATGATCATCGCGACAAACCCCAAGGCAAGCATCAGGCCGGGGATGACACCTGCGATGAACATCCCCCCGATCGAAACCTCGGCCAGAACGCCATAGATTATCAGCAACAGGCTGGGCGGGATCAACATGCCCAGAACCGAACTGCCCGCGACGGTGCCCGCTGCAAATCCCGCGCTATAGCCGTGGCGGCGCATTTCCGGCACGGCCACGCGGGTGAACACGGCGGCGGATGCGATAGAAACCCCGGTCACGGCGGCAAAGACCGTATTGGCGGCAACGGTTGCAACGCCCAATCCGCCCGCCAGCCGGCGCAGCAATTCCTCGGCCACTTCGAATGTGTCGCGCCCGATGTTCGATATGCTGACCAAAAGGCCCATCAGAACGAACAGCGGTATGGTTGCGAACAGGTAATCCGCGATGCCGTTGTAGGCCGTGATCGACAAAAGCCGCATGGCAAGTTCGAAATTGTCCCGGATGATCCAGACGCCGGCAAAGGCAACGACAAACAGGGCAATCGCGATTTCCATACCGATCAGAACCAGAAACACCAGCGCGACAATCAGCAGAATTCCAATCGTAAGTGCAGTCATATCCGGGGGGTTCCTTGCGGCGTCAGTCGAGTGGCCGCGACCGCCAGATAGGCCACCGCCGCAAAGGCAGAGCCTACGACGATGATGGCGCGGAACGGCAGGGTCGGGATTGTGAACACGCCCTGAACCCCGAAATATTCGTTTGTGCGCCAGGCCTCGGCGGTTTCGGGCCAGGCGGCGTAGATGATGCCGATGAACACCGCCGCCCCGACCAGCGCAAAGGTCACGTCGATCAGGCGCATGGCGGTCGGGCTTATTCTTTCGATCACGCGGGTGAAAAAGTCGGCCCGCGTCATGCGACCTGCAAGAACGGCGGAAGAAATTTGCAGGAACACGATTGCCACAACGGACCGCGCGCAGACCTCGGCAACGCCGGTAATCGGCGCGTCCAGCAGGTTGCGGCCCAGAACGTCGGCCACGATCACCAGCATCATCAGGAAAATCCAGATTGTGCCTATGGCAGCCAACGCATTGGCGGCAAAGGCAAACGGGCCCTTGGGCGGGTGTTTCAGGGGGGCGTCCACCGAAATGGCCAGGTCTATGTCGTCAGTCAATGCCGCGTGCCCCCGATGTCGGTCCTGTTCGGATATGTGCCTTGCCCGGACCTGTGCCGGACAAGGCGAATGCGCCGCCTTGGATTAAAGGCCCGCGTCCCAGTCGCGCAGTGGCGTGATGCCATTTTCGCGCAGCGCCGAGAAATAGGCCTTTAGCACAGTTTTGGCAGGCTCGCCGCCGGTTGCAAGCCATGGCTCGACGATGTTGGGCAGATTATCCACCCATTTCTGCTTTTCCGCCGCAGGCATTTCGCTGATCTGCAAACCGGCGGCTTCCATTTCGGTGATCGCTGTTGTGGCTTTTTCGGTCACGTAGGCGCCGTGCCGTTTGGAGGTCTCTTTGCCTGCCGCACGAAACGCTGCCTGAACCTCTTCTGGCAGCTTGTCGAAGAAGGTTTTATTCACCGCAATGCCGCCGAAATACATCGCACCGATGCCGACGCGGGTCAGATTGGGGGCCACTTCGTAGACGCGGGTCGGCAGGATACCCGACGCAAACGACAGCGCGCCTTCGGATACGCCGGTCTGGATGTTGGTGTAATAGGTGGTCAGCGCCCCGTCGATCGGGGTTGCCCCGGTGTCGCGCAACCAGTTGGCGGATGTGCCCGGCGCGTTGATGCGGCGGTTCTTCAGATCGTCCATCGAGGAGATGGGGAAGTTGGCGTAGATGTCATAGCTGTCGGTGATCAGCGACGACAGATGCACCATGTTCTGGGCGGACCAGCTGTCGCGCAGTTCGGGCAGTTCGTCGGTCAGCTTGTCGAAAATGCTGATCAACAGCTCGTGGTCGGATGTGGCGAAGGGCGTGAAGTAGGTGACGTTCTGGAGCGGCATGGTAGAGCCTTCCCAGACGGTGCCGACCATGCCGACATCGACGATGCCATCCTTGACCGCAGCGCGGGTGTCGGTGAATTTATACAGCGTGCCGCCGTAGGCCTCGTTCCAGTTGACCTTGTAGGTGCCGCCTTCGGCAAGCAGGCGGTCCACCTCTGGCTGGAACGCGTTCTTCATCGCCCAGGCCCAGATGTTGGCTTCGGGGTGGCTGGAGCCGATGTTCACGGTGATCGTGTCTTGTGCGTAGACCGATGTCGATAGGGCCGTTCCGGCAAGGGCCGCTGCGGCAAACAAATGTTTCAGGTTCATTCGGTATCCTCCCATTTGTATCCCTTCCGGGATATTTTAACGTGTCTTCAGCTTTCGGTAACGACCCCCATCGCGGCCAGAATACGGCCCGGGGTAAACGGCATGGATGTCACCCGCCCTCCCAGCGGGCGGATCGCGTCGTTGATCGCGTTCATCACGGCAGCGGGCGAACCGGCTGTGCCAGCCTCGCCTGCGCCCTTTGCACCCAAAAGGGATTCCCTTGTCGGTGTTTCCACATGCCCGATCACCATGTCGGGCATCTCGGCGGCCATCGGCACAAGATAGTCGGCCATATTGGCGTTCAGCAGTTGGCCTTCGCTGTCGTAAAGGCACTCTTCATACAGCGCGCCGCCTATCCCCTGCACGATCCCGCCGCGGATCTGTTCGTCGACCAGTTGCGGGTTGATGACGCGGCCGCAGTCCTCGACGCACCAATGCTTCAGAAGTTTGACAAACCCCGTCTCTGTGTCGACCTCCAGATAGCTGGCCTGCACCCCGTTGGTGAAGGCGAACGGATAATCGGAGGTGATGAAATGGCGGGTTTGCACCAGTTCGCGCGGCAGATCCTTTGGCAATGTATCACCGCGGAAATAAACGATGCGGCCAAGCTCCTCCAGCGGCATCCGGGCCTCGCCGTTTTTGCGATCCCTGATCTGCCCGTCGATGATCTCAAGGCTGTCCGGCGGGCATTGCAGCATCGAGCCGGCAATCGTCAGAATGCTTTCCTTTAGCGCAAGCCCTGCCTGCAAGGCCGCCTCGCCCCCGATCCCCGCCCCGCGAGAGGCCCATGTGCCGCCGCCATACGGCGTGGTCTGCGTGTCGCCGGTGACGATTTTCACCTTTGCAACGTCAACGCCGACAGCCTCGGCCACGATCTGGCTTAGCATGGCCTCGGTGCCCTGACCCTGTTCCGTGACGCCCGACATCGCGACGATGCTGCCGTCGGGGTCCATGCGGACGGTGCAGCCGTCTTGTGCGGAAATACGGGCGCCGCCGATGCCATACATGAACGGACTGGGGTTGGTCAGTTCGATGAAACTGGCGATGCCGATCCCGCGATGGATGCCCTTTTCCCGCAGCATGGCTTGTTCCGCACGCAGGCCGTCATAGTCCATCAGCGCCATCAATTTATCCATCGAGGCGTGGTGGGACAGCCCCTCGAACCGCATGTTGGCGGCAGAGGTATAGGGATAGGCGTCGTCGGGCACCAGATTGCGGCGGCGGATCTCGACCGGATCAAGGCCCAGTGCCTCTGCGGCGAAATCGACAAGGCCTTCGGTGATGGCAACGGCAATAGGATGGCCGACCGCGCGATACTGACAGGTCGGTGCCTTGTTCTGCATCACCACAGTTGTCTGCGCGCGATATGTCTGGAAATCATAGGGCCCGCCGCACAGGTTGACCACCTGATTGCCCTCGATGGCCGATGTGCGGGGATAGACGGAATAGGGGCCGATGGCGGTCCAGTCGTCGATATCCATCGCAAGGATGCGCCCCGTTTCATCGACAGCAATTCGGGCGTCGATCTCGTGGTCGCGGGCGTGAATATCGGTGGCGAAACTTTCCATGCGGTCGGCGATGAATTTGACAGGCCGCCCCATGACCTTGGAAATTGCGACGGTCGCCATTTCATCGGGATAGACGTGCACCTTGATCCCGTAGGACCCGCCGACATCGCCGCAGATGACCCGCACGCGCCCTTCGGGCAGGTCCAGATGCTGTGCGATGACACTTTGCATCATGTGCGGCGCCTGCGTGGAATGATAGACGGTCAACTGGGTTTCCGCCGGATTGTAATCCGCCAGAATAGAGCGCGGTTCCAGCGTGACGCCGGTGTGCCGACCGGTCTTGAACGACGCCGCGATGACGGTGTGGGCGCTGGCGAAAACGGCATCGACCTCGCCCTTTTCGTGCAGGCGGTGAAAGGTCAGGTTGTCGCCAAGATCGGGGTGGATCACGGGTGTCGCGGGATCAAGCGCGGTCCGCATATCGGTGACCACGGGCAGGGGGGTATAGTCTACCTCGACCAGCGCCGCGCCGTCCTCTGCCGCAGCGCGGCTGTCGGCGACCACGGCAACAACCGCCTCTCCGGTCCAGGTGACGCGGTCGGTGGCCACCGCATGTTGGGGCGCGGATTTCAGCCCCTTCAGATGCGCCAGAACCGCGACCCAAGGGGTGCAATGCGCGGCGATGTCCGCGCCGGTGAACACGCGCCGGACACCGGGGGCGGCTTGCGCGGCGGCAATGTCGATTGCGTCGATTTTGGCATGGGCATGCGGGCTGCGCACAAAGGCGACGTGCAGCATGCGGGGCAGGGTGATGTCATCGACATAGCGCCCGCGCCCTTCGACCAGACGGCGCGCATTCGGGCGGGGAACGGTGCGCCCGATATAGCTGTTGGGGCGGTCGGGGTTGCCGAAATTGATCGTCATGCCGGAACCCCCGCCTTGGCCGCGCGCGCCGTCGCTACGGTTTCAATGGCGTCCACGATGGCCTCGTATCCGGTGCAGCGGCAGTAGTTGCCGGAAATATGTTCGCGGATCTCGTCGCGCGTGGGGTGCGCGTGCCCGGCCAGAAGATCGGCGGCAGAGAACAGCATCCCCGGCGTGCAAAACCCGCATTGCAGGGCGTTGCGCGTCACGAATTCCGCCTGAAGATCGGCAAGAGCGCCGGTGTCGGTCAGCCCCTCGACGGTCCAGACATCCGCACCATCCAGTTGCGCGGCCAGCGTCAGGCATCCCCGCACGATATCGCCGTTCACCTGCAAGGTGCATGCGCCGCACACGCCGTGCTCGCATCCCGCATGGCTGCCCGTCAGGCCCAGATCAAGCCGCAGGAAATCCACCAGATGACGCGAGGCATCGACACGGGCCTCGACACGCTCGCCGTTGACGGTCAGGGAAATGTCGATCTTGCGGGGGAAGGGCGCGTTGGCGTCAGTCATTGCGGGCATCTCCTGAGGGTGCGGTGGCCAGATAGGCGCGGCGCAACAGCACCTGTGCCAGATGCAGTCTGACGGCGGCGCTGGCGTGCATATCGCCGGGGGGGTCCAGATCGTCGGTCAATGCAGCGCAGGCCGCATCCACATCCTTGCCTTCGGTCAGGGCGCGCATGGCCGCGTGCGCCAGAACGGCGGTGGACCCGACGCCGAAATAGGCGATGCGCACCGCGCGCCCCTGACGGGTCAGCACAATTCCGACGATTGCGTAATCCCCCGACCGCCGCGCCAGTTCCAGCGTGACCTGACGCGCGTCGGGGTGGGCTACGGGCATCTCGACGGCGGTGATCATCTCGTCCTCGGCCAGATCGGTGGTGAACAGATCGACAAAGAAATCCCCGGCCCTGACGCGCCGCTCGCCGCTTGGGCCCTGAACGACAATCGTGGCATCCAGCGCCAACATGCAGGCGGGCAATTCCGCCGCCGGATCGCAATAGGCAAGCGACCCGCCGATCGTGCCGCGGGTGCGGATTGCGGCATGGGCGATCAGGGGCGCGGCCTGCGACAGGGCAGGGGCGTGGCGTTTCACAAGGCCGGATGTTGCAAGGTCACGGTGACGCGTCAGCGCCCCGATCCGAAGCACCGCATTGTGTTCGGATATGCCTGTCAGCTCTGACAGGCCGTTGATGTCGATCAGGGATGTCTCGCCGGCAAGACGCAGGTTCATCGAGGCGACAAGGCTTTGCCCCCCCGCCAAAAGCCGCGCCTCGCCCTTTGCGCCTGCAAGCAATGAAATCGCATGCGAAAGGTCGGTCGCCCGAATATATCCGGCTGCTTCGGCTTTCATGGCGCACTCCTCCCAGACCGTCTATGACGGGCGCACTTTCTTATTGAGCAAATGATCTATTGTCGGATTCGAAAAAGCAAGGCCAATCTCGATCCGGTGACGGGGGCCAAGAAAAAAGGTTTTCTTGACCCGCAGATTCCGGCACATAAGAACGATGAACCAGCAAGAGACGATCCCCAGTGACCGAAAGCGCCTGTCGCCCGACGAGCGGCGCGCAATGATCGTGTCGGGTGCAACCGCGTATTTTTCAGAGGTCGGGCTGGAGGGGAACACGCGCGAGTTATCCAAGCGGCTTGGCGTGACACAATCGCTTATTTTCAACTACTTCAATACAAAAACCGACCTGATCGAGGCGGTGTATCACAGCGTTTATCTGGACCGGATCTCGCCCGATTGGGCCGCACTGATCACGGACCGGAACCGCAGTATCCATGACCGGATCGTGACGTTCTACCGCGAATATTCGGGCGCGATTTTCAGTTATGAATGGATGCGGATTTTCATGTTTTCCGGGCTGGCGGGGGCCGAATTGAACCGCCGCTATCTGGAACATGTCAGCACATTGTTGCTGGAACCCCTGCTGGAAGAGATCCGGTTCGAGGCGAAATCAGCGCGTCAACCGGTGATGGAGGACATCTGGAACCTGCACGGGGGGATCGTCTACATCGGGATTCGCCGGTTTGTGTACCAGATGCCCTATACCGGCGAGACGGATCAGACCATCCGCACGTCGGTCGACAGATTCTTGCAATACTACGGGATAGACGCCGCGCCGGTCTGACAAAAGGAGGGCCTATTGGATCCCTTTGAACAGCCTGTACCAGCGAAATGCCATCATCAACGCCAGCATTGTCCCGAACATTCCGGCAATGTCGCCGACGAAAAAGGCCGCTGTCATCATTAATGGGGTGTCATAAACGTAGTTCTGCCCGATCGAATTCAGAACGGATGCAAAGCAACCCGCAAATGCGACATCTGTCCAATTGGCTTTTTTGATATCATTCGGGCGAAAGTCCCAGCCGATCCTGCTCAGGAACCAAAAACTGAAGACTGCGCATGTTACGCCAAACGAGGCGGCCACAATGTTCGGGACCGTGAACGCCGCACTGCCGTAGTAATTGTAATGCGTTAAATATGTTGCCGGTATCAACAGCGGGATAGATCGCCAACCCAGCAGCCACGCCGACAGAACCCTTACGCCATGCGGTAAAAACAGAAGGCTTGCCGCGCTGGTGGCTTCTGGTCCGAATCTGACCTCGACAAAGGGGGTTAGCGATATTGTCACCATGTAGGCGACGACATAACACGCCGACACAGCGATGAACTGAATCGCCAATTCGCCGCTGGGTTGATTTGTTCTCATTATCTACGCGTAGCGCAATTTGCCAGATGGGCAAGTAATCACTTCGATTGTCTGTTGCCTGACTTACCCGGAGACTCGTTCACGATGAAGTTTTTCGCCTTGCTTCCATTGGGGCGGCTTAGGAACTTCATGTCCACCAGGGCCTTCAGGCAGCGGTGAAATGTCGCCACCGGCATTTGGGAAAGGCCGGGGTGGCTTTTCATCGCGGTGCTTGTGACCACGCCGTCGGCATTCGAGCCCATCCATGCGGCAAAATACAGATCTCTCTGGGATGGTGTCAGATCTGACAGACCAAGATCTTGTTCCATTTGTTCAAGCAAGTCACGCAGCACCTGGATGCGTGTAATGTTGTCAAAACTTTTCACAGGCCGTCCTCTTTCCCGCGCGCAATTTCAATTGAGAAGCCGTAAAATTATCAGCGCCCAGTCGGGCGCCACAGTGAAGACCACCTCTATAAACTTTTTTCCGCATCCGCGCTATTTATTTGGGCTCCATACTTATTGTTCATCAAAGCCAGAACATCACTGTGGCTGCGAGGGCGACGGTTATAGCGGCGCTTGTCATATTTGACGGGTTTTGAGCGGGGCTTCCGACCTGAACGGGCGCGATGATCGAACATATCTGGATCAGTAAAGCCAGCTAACAGTGCGACATGATATTCATGCCACACTTGTCAGCGCGGAATCTCGATGATCTTCGTTCCTTCCGCTCAGGCGATCTCTGCCTCGCGTTCGGGTTGGTGGTAGCCATCGACCCATTTTGTGACGAGCTTGCGGATCAGGGTGGGATCATTGCCCGCAATTGCAGTGCCCAGATCGCGCAGCATCAGGGCGACTTCCAGTTCTGACTGCCGTTCCATCGAGGCCGAGGGCAGGGCGAAAAGAATGCGCCGCACGGATTTCTTTGCAATCAGGGCGGTCAGGATTTTGGGGGAGTATACGGGCAGACCGGCAATCATCAACCCGTGCAAATGGCTGTTGTCATCGACAAAGGCGACGACCTTCGCCTCGCTTGATTGCTTCAGTGCCGAGGCAAGCTGGATCCCGGCAGAGCCCGCCCCATAGATGATCACGGGGGCGCGGCCCCAAGGCTGGCCATCACCGGCAAAAGCGCCCAGGACTGATCAATCAACGGCAGCGGCACACTGGTCCCGAACCGAAGGGCGAAGGCAGCGTAGAGGCTGAGGGGTGCGAGAAGCGTATCGGCCGTCAGAAATACAGCCCGTTTTGGGGGGCGCGAGAGGGTCAACAGGACTGAAAACATAGACTTAACCAATCAATAGCTAAAAATGTCTGTAGTGCACCAATGATACTTGTGGCTGTACCGGCCATATCCCCACCACTGTCAAAGTGATAATATTTTCGGCCAGATGGAGTGTCGTTTGCGACACATGCATCCTGGGGCACTGACAGTGCAGGGTTCCAAGAGGCATGTCCCGGCGCGAAATACCGCCAAGTCAGTCGCTTTCAATCAGCTCGGTCCAAATACATTGGCGGATCACACCTGCATCGCCATTGCCTGTAGATCGGCTTCAGACGCGCATCAATCTGGTCCAACAGGGTGGGGGCCTGCGCAACCTCCCTGCCAGACGGCTCTGCCAATCTGCTGTCCTCATCCGCGCGCGGTCATGATCGACCCGCTGCAAGGGTGCGGTCATCACAACTGCTGCGGACGCTGCTTTGGCGGCAGTCTTGGGTCGATCCGACGGGGAAAGCGGATCGAAAGGCGTCCGTGAAGCAAACGAACTGTCAGGCCAACTCGAATCATTTACAAAACTAGAAATGTAGTTATTTTCACGATATGACAACAACCAGCCCCAACGCCCGCGCGCTTGCCGCCCTTGGCCATGATGTCCGCCTGTCAATCTTTCGCCTTCTGGTCAGAGCGGGGGATGCGGGCCTCAGGATCAGTGATATTGGCGAGCATCTGGGCCTCGCGCCCTCGACGCTCGCGCACCACCTGTCCACGCTCGTCGATGCAGGGCTTGTTCTACAGCACAAGCAAGGGCGCGAAGTATTCAACCGGGTCGATTTTCCGGCGATGCACCGGGTGCTGGGCTTCCTGACGTCGGAATGCTGTTCCGGCGTAGCGGTGCAGCCGGCGGAGGATGCCGCATGACGCCTTCGAGAGATTTTTCTTATCCTGACACAACTAAAAACCCGGAGATTTAGGTATGACTGATACAGCCTCTTCCCCGGCTGGCTCTTCCCCGTCTGGACGTCGACCCACCCTGCGGCATCTTTGGCAGGACCAGCGGGTATGGATCGCCTCGGTGCTGATCCTCGCGGCGCTCGCGGTGTTCGATCCGGGGCAGGCGGGGGCAAGCGCACAATTCGCCGGGCGCGCACTTCTGACCACGGCGCCCTTTTTGATCCTGTCGATTGCAATCGCCGCATGGGCTGGCGCGACCGGGGCCGACAACCTGATCGCCCGCGCCTTCACCGGGGCACCGATCCTGATGATCGGTTTGGGCGCGATGGCGGGCGGCGTCTCGCCCTTTTGTTCCTGCGGGGTGATCCCGCTGATTGCGGCCTTGCTGGCCATGGGCGTGCCGCTGTCGGCCGTCATGGCCTTCTGGCTGGCCTCGCCGATCATGGACCCGTCGATGTTCGTATTGACCATGGGTGTGCTGGATCTTGAATTCGCGGTGGCCAAGACCATCGCGGCCATCGGGCTGGGCGTCTTCGGCGGGCTTGTCGTGCAGGCCCTGTCGCGTGGCGGCGCGTTGGCAAACCCACTGCGCGACGGTATCGGCAATGGCGGTTGCGGCGGGGCAAGGGTGCGCGCGCCCAAGCCTGTCGTCTGGCGCTTTTGGCAGGAGCGCGAGCGCCGGGCGACGTTCGGAAAGATGGCCCTTTCCACGACGCTGTTCCTTGCCAAGTGGCTGACGCTGGCGTTCATTCTTGAAAGCCTGATGCTGGCTTGGATTCCGGCGGAGACCGTGACGGCGGCACTTGGCGGCGAGGGTATCATGCCCATCGTGACCGCGACGCTGGTGGGTGTCCCGGCCTATCTCAATGGCTATGCCGCACTGCCGTTGGTCGGGGGGCTGATCGAGCAGGGCATGGCGCCGGGCGCAGGCATGGCGTTCCTTGTCGCGGGGGGCGTCACCTCGGTGCCGGCCGCGATGGCGGTCTGGGCGCTGGCCAAACCGCAGGTGTTTGCGCTCTATATCGGGCTGTCGCTGACAGGTGCCTTTGCCGCAGGTCTTTTGTTCCAGTTGTGGACAGTGGCATGAGGCGATCCGGCGGGCCGCACTTTTCCGCGATATCTTCATGATCCCAAAGCGTTCGCCAGGAATTTCACCGGCGCGGCGCGGCGTGATCGTCGCCGCCCTTGGCAGCTCCCTCACGGTGAGTTGGGCCTCGAGCTATTACATCCCCGCCGTTCTGGCTGTGCCGATGGCGGAAAGTTTCGGTCTGCCCCCGGTTTGGGTCTTTGGGGCGTTTTCCATGGCGATGGTGGTTTCGGCGCTGGTCGGCCCGTGGGCCGGGGCGCGGATCGACGGATTTGGTGGCCGGGGTGTGCTGATGCTGTCCAATCTCGTCTTTGCGACCGGCCTTACGCTGCTGGCCACGGCGCCGTCGCCGCTGATGCTGTTCGCAGGCTGGGCGGTTATCGGCCTCGGGATGGGGATCGGTCTCTACGAGGCGGGGTTTGCCACTCTGACGGGGATCTACGGAAAGGACGCGCGGGGACCGATCACCGGCATCACGCTGATCGCCGGGTTTGCGAGCACCGTCGGCTGGCCCCTGTCCGGGCTGATGCTGGCGACCTGGGGTTGGCGCGAAGCCTGCCTTGGCTGGGCGCTGATCCATCTGTGCCTCGCCCTGCCGCTGAACGCATGCCTGCCAAAAGGCACCGAGGCGATAGCCCCCGCTGCCACCCCGCCCGAGGCTGGCCCCCCGCCGTCGCGTCTGGCGCTTGCGCTGCTGGCCTTTGTCTTTGCCGCGACCTGGTTCAACTCTACCGCCATGGCCGCCCATCTGCCGGGTCTGTTGCAGGAGGCCGGTGCCAGCGCCGCCGTGGCCATTGCCGCCGGCGCCCTGATCGGGCCGGCACAAGTGGCCGCGCGGGTGCTGGAATTCGGTCTTCTGCGCCGGTTCCACCCGCTGGCGTCGACCCGGCTTGCGGCTGCGGCCCATCCGGTCGCCGCTGTGGCTTTGGTGACGTTCGGCGGTCCTGCCGCCTACGTTTTTGCGGTCTTGCATGGGGCGGGCAACGGTATCCTGACCATCGCCAAAGGAACGCTGCCACTTGCCCTGTTCGGGGCGGCGGGCTACGGGCAGCGCCTTGGCTGGCTAAATGCCCCGGCCCGCATCGTGCAGGCGGCGGCACCGTTGATCTTTGGCGCCGCCCTGACGGCGTGGGGCGTGTCCGCAGTCTGGTTGACGGCCGGGGTTGGGTTGGCGGCCATGGGCGCGCTTTTCATCCTACGGCGGTCGTGACGGTTCAGATTTTCACGCACACTTGACTGGACATTGCAGGCATGTTCCCGTCCGATTGGAACATTAGATCTGTTGCGCAAGCCACAGACAGATAGATAGAAGAATAAATAGATCGCCGAAGGACCATTGCCGATGTTGACCCGCCGCCATTTCATCCAGACGGCAACCGCGTTGTTTCCGGCATCAATAGGTGGTGCGGCCTTTGCTGGCCGCGATCAATGGAGCGCGTGGGACGCGCAGGTGACGCCGCCGGACTATGATCTCGCCACGACGAACCCATGGGGCCTGCATTCGCGTTTTCTGCCTGTTCGTGTCGAGGCGCGGGCCGGGCTTGCACCTGGCGATATTCATGTGGATGCTGTTGCCCGCTATCTCTACCATATCGAGGAGGGCGGCACAGCCATGCGTTACGGAGTGGCCGTCGCGCGGGGCGGGTTGTACGAGCCGGGAACCTACACGATCCGCCGCAAGGTGAAATGGCCAAGCTGGACGCCGACGCCGGCCATGATCCGGCGAGACCCGGAAATGTATGAGCAATGGGCCGACGGTATGGATCCGGGACCGGGAAATGCACTTGGGTCGCGCGCCCTTTATCTGTATGTGGGCAACCGCGATACCTATTTGCGGATCCACGGCACGCCTTACCCGCAATCCATCGGCGGTCGCGCCAGTTCTGGTTGCGTGCGAATGGCGATGCCGCATATCAATGATCTGTATGATCGGGTGGAAACCGGCGTAACCGCGTTTCTATATCCGGCCGAAGATGCCATCACCGCTTAAAGCTGAGGGGTGGAGCGGCCCCAATTGCCATCGCATGACAGACCTGCGGGCGGAACGGTATTCCAGCGCAATAGGGAACGCCCGAGGCGGAAACGCCGGGTGCGATCCTGTCCCATTGGTGACAGTTTGCTTGCCGCCGTGCTATGAAGTCCTTTAGCCGGACGTCTGCGCCGCGACCGCCGCTGCGGTGCAGATCGGATTGCCGCCCAGTGTGCGCAGCGGCAGCATCGTCGTCTCGACCGGCCCGATGTGTTGGTACCAATAGCATCCGTCTTCGGGCATCAGGCGCACGGTCTTGATGTCCTGATAGGGCGCCGCAAGCGCCACCACCTGTTCCGGCAATTCCTTGATGAAACCCGGTGGTTGGTCGGCGGCACGGTCACTTGAGACGGTGCAGGCCCCGAGTGCGAGGAGGGTGGCCAGGGCGACGATTACCGTCCGGCAAGACGCCGACGCTCGCATCCCATATGATTTTGTACGATATAGCACGGTCAGTTTCCCGAATAGCTTGCGAAGACCTTGATCTGCGTTGCCTTGGTGAATGTGTGCGCGGCGGGTCAAGGTCTTGGACCCGTTAGCAATTTCGACAGTACGGCCATAGGCGAATAAGTCAACATCAGCCAGACTGGGCGGAGGCATCGAAGCGCCGGTCCCAGAGGGCAAAAGTCAGGTCATCCACGCCATAATTGCATGGAAAAGCGCGCTGGTCGTCCTTGCCGGCTGTCACATGAATCGCCCCGGTGAAACCCTTGTGCACCTGCAACGCGGTTGGCCCATCACCAACACCACGGATGCGGCGTAAACTGTCTGCCCTACATTTCGAAGTTCTCTCATTGTCCATTCGTCGCGCGATCGCGGTATTCGCCCTTACGTCGCCGTGCAGCTATGCCGCGTCAGTCCCGCAACAACTTCTGGCGTTCTTTGAATTCTGGGGCATCAATTTTGCGCATTGTTGAGCGTCAAGCCTCTGGTACGGGCAAGAATGGCCTCGCGCACGGTATCATGGATTGCAGCAGGGAAGTTCGGCGGCAATGCCGCAGCGACGGCCTCAACGGCATCTTCGGCCCGCGCAGCGACATCCTCTATCAGACGGGTCGCACGGGTTTTCGAAAGCCCGGCGCGCATCCCGGACTGAACAAAATGCCGACCATGAACCTGATCAATCCGGTAGTGCCGCTGATCACCGACCGACATGGCGAGCTTCATCTGTTTTCGCTCAATCTGACGCGCGATCAGGCTCGGTTGCGCTGAGAGAATGTCATAGAGTGGCGTCAGGCGGTATGAACCACCGGGACTGATAAACACGCTGAAATTCTTGGCGTGGCCGTCTGTCGCGCCCATCAGCCAGAAAATGATCTGGGCTTTGAAGAACATGTCCTGATCTTCTGTCGGCGAGTCGCTGCCGGTCAAAAAGCCAAGGATATCGACAACGCCTGGACCACCATCGCTTTGATATTTGAGGGTCGGCGGGACCGAGAGGGCTTGGCAGCAATCCTCTTGCGGCAGTCTGATCAACCGACCGTCCTTCGTCCAGCGGCGGTCGAAGCGTTCAATGACCAGCGCCTTGGTTTCCCCGAAGGTCTGGATGCGTGCATCATTGACCGGCAAGCCAAAGGCCTTGGCCAATTTCAAGCAATAGAATTCATTTTCGACACTGTCTGAAAGGTCGATGCCGTCCGGCAACCTGCCGAGTTGCTTTTTGAACAGATGCGTCGTTGGCGTCGCGCCGTGTGGCCTAAGCCAGTTTCCGTCATGCCAAAGCAGCGCCGTCTTTTCCTGTGCGCCTGCCACCGAAATCCTGAAATCGTCGTCGCGGGTCAGGCCTAGCGGAGCCTGGCTCAATCCTTTCAGGATTTTCTCGATGGTGGTCTCATCGACAATCTCTCCTTTGATCGTGCCTGTGCTGTCGATCTCTTCATCGTCACCAGCCATGAATTGCAGTGCGCCGACGCAATCTCTGCCGATGATAGATAGCAGGCTGTATGCATCAATGCCGCGCGCGCCGACTTTCTCGGCGACGCGCCGCCTAAGTGCGTCGGAGTCTGGCAGCAGGTTTTCAAAAACCGCGATCACGGGTTCACCGCGATAGGGTGTCTCGCGCAAGGGAAGGGAAAGGGAAACCGGTAGCGCATTGCTCCAGTCTAGCCAGTTTTGATGGTAGGTGAAGCTGATCGCGCCGCTGGTCTCCCGGCTGAGCGTTCCGACACGCCGGTTGTTAAGATAGACACGCAGCGGCACATAGCTTGGACGCCGTCCCATCAGAACAACTCCTCTATGTCAGATGCCGTCCCCTTTGAGCGCGATCCGATTGTGAATTCGAGGTCGAGGGCGGCCAGCACGGCAAGGATGGAATCCATCTTTGCGGGCGTGGCTCCGGTTTCGATCAGGGAGATCGTCCCTTGGCGCAGTCCTGCGCGTTCGGCCAAATTCATCTGCGTCCAGCCACGCTTTTTTCGTGCGCGCTGGATGATGGTTCCGATTTGTTTCTGTGTACGGGCAAGGTCATTCATATTTTTAATATACGCTATGGCGTATAAGTTGTAAATATGCGCTGTAGCGTATAGCTAGTTTTTATACGGCGCAGCGTATATGCTAAATTTATACGCTATGACGTATAAATGAAAGCTGTGTCCCTGAAATACGGTGCCGTCAGGGAGCGATTTTCGGGTATCAGTTTGAGGGCTTTCGTCATCCTTTTTGGTGACGGTTTTGCGCTTGGGCTAGCAAATGGCCGTCACGCCCCCACCGACAAAGGCGGCGTTCTCGCCCTGTAACGCCTGTTCAAAGATTTGTGGCCGGTTCCAGAAGAGGAATGTGCTTTGCCCCGACAAGGCAGGCTGAAATACCAATAAAACCGAGTATCCCAACCGCATAATACCCGGGGTGGTTGGTCCAGCGGTTCGCCAGGAACCTGCGGCCAGATTCCAGCACGCCATGCGAAAGTTCTGATACGCAAATCACAATCGCTAGCAGAGCTATCAGCACGACCAAATTATACCCCCGCCGACCAGTCAATGCTTCTCCCAACGCAAAGCCAAATCCA
This sequence comes from Pseudogemmobacter sp. W21_MBD1_M6, assembly GCF_052119585.1. NCBI lineage: Bacteria > Pseudomonadati > Pseudomonadota > Alphaproteobacteria > Rhodobacterales > Paracoccaceae > Pseudogemmobacter > Pseudogemmobacter sp. W21_MBD1_M6. Next base: position 110,833 of record NZ_JBGQOJ010000008.1, read on the forward strand.
AGAAAAGTCATCGCCGGGAGAAGTGCTGGGCCATATCCAGTCCCCACGCCCAGAATGTAATTCATCAGTTGAGGTGGATCAGGAAACGCAGCGGTGAAGGCGGGCTGTAAGAGCCACCCCAGAAGCGCAACAGCAAGAATTGGCACCGAGCCATATCGCGCGATAAGAGGCAGGACGGCGATCAATATCGCAAAAAGTGCGGCATAGATCAAAAGGATTTCGTTGAACCGACCCAGCCCCAATCCCAAAGTTGCGCGCCATGCTGAATCAAAGTCCAGACTGCCTGACGCAAGCGCGGCCAAGGACAGTAGGGCAGCGAGTGCCCAGCAAGTGATAAGTCGAGACGCCATTCGTTCTCTTACCGAACGAATGGTTCGCCCAGCCCGCAACTTCGACAGGTACGCGATCTCGATCATAGCACCAAAGAGAATTACAAAACCTGGTGTTGATAGGCGCGTCAAAGGAACCAGAACATGCACATCGGTTACGAACTGCACCTTGACGTGGTCTAGCATCGCCAAGACGACAGTGACGCCTTGAATAGCATCAAGTGTTTCAAAACGAGTGGATTTAGTGGCCCGGGCTGTTCGCCGGGTAGCAGATACTTTTTCCATTCTTTTATTTACGTTGATTACTGGCAATTTCTCAAATGCCCAGATGGACAGCAAGACGATCATCGGGATCGCGCTCTGCACCCAGTCCGAAGGTGATCAAGGCTTTGCATTTGGGATCACTGATGGCTGAGTAATGCGGCTGTTTGATGCTCGACTGAATGTCGGTATAGGCTAAGGTTTGCGGCCACTTTCGGCAGTTATGCTCGTGGGCAGTGCGGGTGATAGTCATCAATGATGATCGGGTGGCTATGTGATCGGCCATTTTGAACATGAGGGTGATCTTCTGGGAGGTCATGATGGGTATGTTCAATCGTCCCATTATCGTCTTGCGTCCAAAGAATGACGCCGCCCACCATCCCGGCAGCGGCCAGCAATGAAAGCAGGGCAAACGCAATCGTTGGCCCAGCAATAGTCATCAGCCACCCTGCCAGTGGATAGGTGACAAGCCAGCAGGCATGTGAAAGTGCGAACTGGGCTGCATAGACGGCAGGTCGGTCTTCGGCATGCGCGGATCGTTTTAGCAACCGCCCCGATGGGGTCAGCACGACCGAATACCCGACCCCGATGACGAGCCAGCCCGCAAGAAGCGAAACCCATTCGATGCCATAAACCAGCGACATGAAAGACAGGCCCAGCAGCGATGTGACCAGCACCGCTGCCCCGCCAATCATCATGGGGCGGTCTGGACGGTTGTCCAGCAAACGGGGCAACAGGAGGGCCGCCAACATGGACCCACCGCCAAATGCCCCCAAGGCAAGGGCGACCTGCGCGTCGCCAAGGCCCAGATCGGACCGCACCAATACCACCGTATTCACCAAAACCATCGCACCGGCTGCCGCTGCGGCAATATTGAGAGACAAAAGCCCGCGCAGGCGAGGCGTTGCGAGGTAGATCCGCATACCCCGTGTTGTGCGGTCATAGATGCCCCTCGGGGCCGTTGGTTGCGGGCTGGGCAGTGGAACAGACACCACCAGAAAGGCCGAGCCAACGAACCCGATGACTGTGCCGAGAAACAGCGCGTGATAGCTGACAAGGGTGAGCAAGACTGCGGCCAGTATCGGGCTGATGATGTTCTCAAGGTCGTAGGCCAGTCGCGAGAGTGACAAGGCGCGTGTGTAGCGGTCTTCCTCTGGCAGGATGTCAGGAATGGTTGCCTGAAAGGTCGGGGTGAAGGCGGCAGAGGCGGATTGAAGCACGAAGATCAGGATATAGACCTGCCAAACCTCGCTGACGAAGGGCAGGCAAAGCGCCACTGCGGCACGGATCAGATCAAGGCTGACCAGCATCCCACGCCGTGGCCAGCGACTGGCGAAAGCCCCCGCAATGGGGGCGATGCCGACATACGCAATCATCTTGATCGTGAAAACCGTACCCAGAACCAAACCAGCCCGTTCGCCTGACAGATCATAGGCCAAAAGCCCCAGCGCGATGGTGGCAAGCCCGGTGCCAAGCAGGGCGACGACTTGGGCCAGAAACAGGTGGCGATAGGTGCGGTCTGCAAGGACGGAAAACATGGTGGTCCCTCAAAGATACTTGGTGATTGCCTTGAATTCCTCCACTGCAGATATGTCGCCTGAGTCGGTGAATGCCTTATCAAGGCAATGATCAATATGGTCATGGATCAAAGTGCGTTTGGCCTGCACAATGGCTTTTTCCACCGCGTGAAGCTGCTGGGCAATATCGTTGCATGATTTGCCGTCTTCAATCATCGCAATTACGCTGAGAAGGTGGCCATTGGCACGTTTCAGCCGCTTTGCGATCTCGGTGTGAGTTGCATGAATGTGATGTTCTGACATAGACAAATCATAACCCCCCCGGGGGGATATGGCAATGGTCCTGCTGGCGTCACTCGGCTTCGCTACCACGACCTATGCCCACGCAGTTACCGAGGGGGATAAGAGCTAAATCCAGGAAGTCAGCGGCATGAAGATGATCCCCTTCATGTCTCTGGGGTCCATCCGACTACACACCCAAGCGGTCGCGTAGCGCATAGTACCACGAGCCGACCATCGAATACGGCACGCGGAATATCCGACCGCCAGGAAAGGGATACCAGGGCACCTTTGCAAACACGTCAAAGCGGGTTTTGTCCCCGTCGATGGCTTGGGCAAGAATCTTGCCAAAGGTGTGGGATCCAGTGACGCCATGGCCGGAATAGCCATGCGAGAAGTAGGTGTTGGCGCCCAAGCGCCCCAACTGCGGAACCCGACTGAACGACAGGGCGAAATTCCCGCTCCAGGCGAAGTCGACCTTGACGCCTTTCAGGCCTGGGTAGACCTTTTCCATCGCCGGGCGCAGCTTGGCCTCTACATCTCTGGGGTCGGTGCCGCCATAGACCGTGCCGCCGCCAAAGATCAGCCGCTTGTCAGCCGTCAGGCGAAAGTAATCCAGAATATAACGCACATCCTCGACGCATTTGTCAGTTGGCAGCAGGTCGTTTGCGCGGGTATCGCCCAAGGGTTCCGTCGCCATCATCTGCGTTGAAACCGGCATGACCCGGTCCGTCAAAGCCGGCACGACATGGCCCAGATAGGCATTCCCGCACAGCACCAATGTGCTGCAGGTCATCGTGCCGCCGACGGTTTTCACCACAGGTTTGGCAGTATCGGTATCGCAATCAATTACAGGGGATTGTTCGTAGATCACGCCGCCCAGTTTCTCGAACGCGGCTGCCTCTCCCAGACACAAGTTCAACGGGTGCATATGACCGCCAGTGTGGTCGATCATGCCGCCTTCATAAAGGTCCGATCCGACATGCTCGCGCAGTTGTGCCTTATCCAGCATTTCCTGGTTGTTGATGCCGTAACTGGCCCAAAGTGCCCGCCGTGCCTCTAGTTCCTTCATATGCGCAGAGGTGAGTCCGGTGAAGATATTGCCGGGTTTCAGGTCGCACAGGATGTTATACGTCTTGACCCGCTCGCGGATGATCTCGCCGCCTTCCTGCACCAGACCAGCGACAAAATTCGCGGTATCCTGGCCGTATCGTTTCTTGATCGTCTGCAGGCTGGCGTTCAGCCCGTTGACGATCTGCCCGCCATTGCGCCCAGACGCCCCCCAACCAACGCGCGCCCCTTCGAGGATGGCGACACTATAGCCTTTTTCGGCCAGATGAAGCCCCGTTGACAGCCCGCTGTATCCTGCGCCGACGATGCAGATATCAACCTGTTGATCGCCTTTTAGCGCGGCACGTTCCGGCGAGGGATTGGCACTTGCGGCATAATAGCTGGTTGTGTGTTCGGTCTGGCCATTTCTCGCAAAGGTTTCGATGGCCATTACACGGTCTCCAGATAGCTGTCGTATTCAAAATCAGTGACATAGCGCGAGAACCGCTTCAGTTCCTGCATCTTGCACTCGACAAGCATGGTTTGCAGCCGTTTGGAAAACACGTTCTGCACGTTCTTCCCTGTGCGGAACGCCTGAATCGCGGTGGCCCAGTCAAGGGGAAGGTGGTCAAGCTTTTGGCTATAGGCGTCGCCGACGATGGGAGCGGCAGGTTCCATCCTGCCTTCGATCCCGACCAAGGCGCCGCCCAGAATGCTGCCCAGAACCAGATAGGGGTTGGCATCGGCGCCCGCCACGCGGTGTTCAATCCGGCGGGCCTTGTGGCTGCCACCCGGAATGCGGATTGCGGCGGTGCGGTTCTCATAGCCCCAAGCAACACTGGTGGGCGCATGCGCACCCGGCAACAAGCGTCGATAGGAGTTCTGATGAGGGGCGAATGTCAGGGTGTTTTCCTGCATCGTTTCCAGCAGGCCCGCCACGGCATTCAGCATCAATGGCGTCCCGTCATCGCCGCCATTGTCAAACAGGTTGACGCCGTTTTCATCAACAAGGCTGAAGTGGACGTGAAAGCCGCTGCCTGATCTGTCGCCATATGGCTTGGCCATAAAAGTTGCAGCCAGCCCATGTTTGCGCGCGATGCCGCGCACCAATCGTTTGAACAGCACAGCGTCATCGGCAGCCTGTAGCGGGTCCGCGACATGGACCATGTTAATTTCAAACTGACCGGCGCCGTTTTCGGAAATAGCAGCATCGGCCGGAATGCCCTGTTCGTGACAGGCGTCATAGACATCATTCAGGAAAGCATCGAAATGCTGCAATTCATCCAGCGACAGTGCCCCGTCAGAATCCAGCCGCTTGCCAGTAACCGGGGAACATGGGGGTTGGGGCTGCGCCTCACTCGGGTCGCAAATGTAGAACTCCAGTTCAGTTGCCACAACCGGCGTCAAACCCAGCGCCTTGTAACGATCAACGATGTTGGACAGCGCATGCCGGGGATCACCGGGAAACGGCTTGCCATCTTCTGTTCCCATCCAGAACATCACAAGCGCTGAAGGCCTACTGGTCCAGTTGACCAGAACGATCGGTCGCCCGGTGTAATCACAGATCCCGTCAGCATCCCCGGTCTCGAACACCAGTTCGTTGTTTTCGATGTCTTCGCCCCAGACATCGACGCTCAGCACCGAAAGCGGCATGCGTAGCCCGCCGTCCATGATTTCCTTGGCCTTTTCGATCGGCAAACGCTTGCCCCGCATCGCGCCGTTAAGATCACATACGCAAGCGAACACGGATTCAATTTCAGGCCGCTCTTGCAGCCATTTTCTGATGTTACTCGTCGTCATTTCCAGAAAATCCTTCCGCGGGGCGATCCGCATTGGTTCGACACCCGGCGCACAGAGGGCGCAGCGGTACGCTGATAGCACAAGGATAATATGCCGTAAGGTGAAATGAAACAAATATTGGTGAACGCCGTGTTGCCCCCCATGTAAGCCGGAAGATCGTGGCCTGCGAAAGAAAATGACGCGTTGATTCTCGTCAGCGACGTCGCGCCACTGATGCGAGATGATTTCCCTTGGATTGGTCCGATCAATTGGGGATTTCCGATGTCAATCGAAGAGCGTTCGACACAGGCAAGCAGAATACCCTCATCGGCGCTGGCCGCCTTTTTTTTTCGTCCTCACTTTTCTGATCACCTGGGCACTGATCGGAACCTATATTTTTCTCCCGGACATGGCAGCCGCTACCTTTGGCGAGATCAGCGGGTCACATCCAGTCTTCTGCCTTGCAACCTGGTCACCGGCGATCGCGGCCTTTTTGGTGGTGTTTCTCCACTCTGGCCGATCCGGCATCCGGGATTTCCTGTACCGGCTTTTTGTGGCGATGCTCTGTGGGTTGCGTGATGCAGGGTTCCAGATTGTCGCCCCGTCGCGCTTTGGCTATCTGCGCAGCGCTTTTCCCGAGCATGCATCGCCTGCGCATCAGGCGGATGTGCTTGTGGAGTTACTCGACCATCTCGGCCTCGCGCGGATCGCGGTGGTGGGGGGCTCGGCGGGGGCGCTCACGGCGGCCGAATTCGGCCTGCGCCATCCCGACCGCTGTTCACATCTGGCGCTGATCGTGCCGACGCTGATCCTGTCCTGCGAGGATGATCTTTTCGGCACTGCCGCAACAGCGCGACTGCTGGCCGGACGCATCCCCGGTGCGCGTCTTGTGGTCCATCCTGACGGCGGTCACATCTGGCTGGGCCGTGATCCCGACCTAACGCGGCAGATCGCGGATTTCATCATGCGGACTGCGCGTCCCTGATCATTCGAGGAGAACCCGATGCCCTACACCCGTGTCAGATTGAACGCCTTTGGTGGGCCCGAAGAGCTGAATCTTGAAACTGTGGCAGATCTGCCTGAACCAAAGGAAGGCGAGGTGCGGGTGCGCGTTCTTGTCACCAGCGCGGCGTTTACAGACATCATGATCCGCAAGGGGATGTATCCGGATGTGAAGGACACGCCGCCCTTCACACCTGGTTACGATATGGTGGGCGTGGTCGATGCAGTCGGCCCCGGCGTATCAAGGGTCCGGCCCGGTGATCGGGTTGCCGACCTGACGACCATCGGTGCCTATGCAGAATACATCTGCGCACCCGAGGACAGTCTGACGCCCGTGCCACAAGGCGTGTCGGAGGTTGACGCGCTTGGTATGATCCTGTCAGCGGTCACGCCATATCAGATGCTGCACCGGGTTGCGAAGATGCAGGCAGGCCAGAGTCTTCTGATCCATGGCGCAGGCGGCGCCGTCGGGACCGCGATGCTGCAGCTTGCGCGCGCGGCAGAGATAACCGCCTTTGGCACCGATGTGGCGACCAAGCACGATCTGATCCGCAGCCTCGGAGCGACTCCTGTCGATGCAGATGCCGCCGAGGACAGGCTGCTGGCAGCGACAGGCGGCGGGGTCGATGTGGTGTTTGACCCGCTGGGAGGCGAAAGCCTGTCACGCTCGCTTCATGCGCTGAAGCCGGGGGGGATGTTGGTGGCCTATGGTTTTCAGAACGAGGTGCTGGGCCGCGGCGGGTCTATACCGATTGATTTCATCAAGCTTAAGCTCTGGGACTGGCTGCCGAATGGACATGCCACCGCTTTCTACTCGATCGGCGCCATGCGACGGCGGCATCCCGAGTGGTTCCGCGCAGATCTCGCCATGCTCTTCAAAATGCTGGAAGAGGGGAAAATTGCTCCGATCATTGCCAAGGTTCTGCCTCTGACAGAGGTGCGGGAGGCCCATAAACAGGTCGAAGCCGGCACCGTGCCCGGCAAACTGGTGCTGAGAGTCGGGGAGGTCTGAGACAGGGCGCAGTGCCTGTGCGACGTGCCTGCGTCCCCTTGCGATAAAGCGCGAGAGGTCCGGTCTACCGACCCCAATGCCATATCATCAGCCCGCTGATGGCCTGTGCCATAGGGGAATATCCGGGGGTCGCTAATATTCCCGCAAGATCAGCTGCGAGGAGCATTGCCGCAGCAAGCGGTCCGCAAAGGCCCAGCGTCCGGTCGAGTCTTGTCCTGCCGGTCATGGCATTGATCCCCGTGCCGTCGGTCGCACCGGGCGACCGGTGTGTCAAAAGCGTCGGGCGGCCGACGTGTCGCCCGACAGGTGAACTCAGGATGCTGACCGTCCTGGCCGTACGAAGAGGAGGTCCAGTGCGATCATAAGCACAAGCGTGACCAGCGCGGTCACGATCAGGATGGTTCGTGGCCCCGATCAGGCTTACTTCAACCTGCCGATAACCCGGAGCGGTAGGGGCGTTGGCGATGCGGAAAACCACTTTGGAAACGCCCCGAACCTGTTCAGATCAACCGAGCCACTTCTGACACGCCTATATCGATCAGTCTGAACGCGTGCAGGGTCTTCAGAGGAAAGCCAAATACGCTTGCCGGTGACACGTAAAGGTAAGCTGCGACGCAAAATTTGCGCCGCAGCTTTAGTATCTGGTGTAAGGCTTTATCCCAGCAGGGCCAGAATTTCCTGTGCCGCTGCAGCCGAGGACGCAGGATTTTGTCCTGTTACAAGCTTGCCATCGCGCAGTACAAAGCTTGCCCAATCAGCGCCTTTTTCATAGGTGCCGCCATTGGCTTTCAACATATCCTCCACCAAGAATGGCACGATGTTCGTCAGGCCAACCGCATCTTCTTCGGTGTTGGTAAAGCCAGTCACGCGGCGCCCCGAAACCAACGGTTTGCCATCTGTGCCAAGAGTATGACGGAACACAGCTGGTGCGTGACAAACGGCGCCAACGGGAAGGTCTGCTGCGGCAAAGGCTTCGATCAGGCGCTTGCTATCGACATCTTCGGCAAGATCCCAAAGCGGGCCGTGGCCACCGGGGTAGAAGATTGCGTCAAAGCCGCTTTCGGTTACATCCGAAAGTTTGAGCGTTGTGGCAAGATGCTTTTGCGCCTCAGTATCAGCCTTGAAGCGACGCGTGTCATCAGTCTGCGCACTATCGTCATCACTGGAAGGATCAATGGGGGGCTGACCGCCTTTTGGCGATGCGATTGTGATGTCTGCGCCTGCGTCTTTGAAGACGTAATAGGGGGCTGCGAACTCTTCCAGCCAGAAGCCGGTTTTGTTTCCTGTGTCGCCCATTTCGTCGTGCGATGTGAGAACCATAAGAATTTTCATGTTTTTATCTTTCGTTTGTGGCCAACGCGGATCACCCGCTTGCCGAAGTTTTCGCCTTTCAGAAGCCCAACAAAGGCCTCTGGTGCGTTTTCCAAACCGTCGATGATCTCTTCGCGGTATTTGATTTTTCCCGCGGCGATCCACGCGGACATTTCCTTGGCGAATTCAGAATAGAGGTGTCCGAAATCGTCAAAAATAATAAAGCCCTGCACCTTGATCTTTTTGCGTAGAATCTGGCCCATCAACCAATTCATCCGATCAGGTCCACTGGGCAGTTCCGTCGCGTTATATTGCGAGACCAACCCGCAAACTGGCATGCGTGCATTGGGGTTCAGCAACGGGATAACAGCATCCAGCACCTTGCCGCCAACATTCTCAAAATAGATATCGATGCCATCAGGGGTCGCTTTGCCCAACTGATCTGCAAAGTCATCCGCCTTATGATCAATGCAGGCATCAAAGCCCAACCCGTTAACCGCATAGGCGCATTTGTCAGGTCCACCTGCGATGCCTACGACGCGACAGCCCAAAAGTTTGCCGATTTGACCAACAGTCGCACCGACAGGGCCTGTCGCCGCGGCGACAACAATCGTTTCACCTGCCTTTGGCGCACCGATCTGTGTCAATCCAGCCCATGCTGTAAAGCCGGGCATCCCGAGAATACCGAGCGCCCACGACGGATGATCCGGAGTTTGACCAAGGTTGGTCACACCTGTGCCATCCGATACGGCATAGTCCTGCCATCCATTAAAGCTTAGCACAAAATCACCTGCGGCAAACCCGTCGACATTGGACGTGACGACCTGCGCCACTGTGCCACCAACCATCACGCCGCCAATCTCGACAGGTGCGGCATACGATGGCGCATCGCTCATCCGACCTCGCATATAAGGGTCGAGCGAAAGATATTCAGTGCGCAACAGCATCTGATCTGCACCAGCGGTCGGGATCGCGGTTTCATTGAGATTTAGCGTGTCTTTGGTCGGTTCGCCCTTTGGGCGCATCGCCAGAATAAGCTGTCGATTGGTTGTTGTTGTCTGTGTCATAAACTCAGCCCTCTTATAGCGCTGCTTCAAGAATACGGCGCGCGACTTCAGGTGTAATGGCTTGGGTTTCACCAAGCGCGGTCATGCGGTGGCTTTCCAGAGCCGCCACAATCAGGTCGATATCGGGCGCGCCAAGACCGTAGTCACCAAGACGGGTGTCGATCCCCATCGTGTGGAAAAAACTGCGGGTCGCATCAATGGCGGCATCAATACGCGTGTCATCGTCACCTTCATGAATGTTCCAAACGTTAGCCGCATATTGCAGCAGCTTCTCGCGTTTGGGGCCACGTTGATCTTGCATCAAAGCGGGCAGAACAACCGCCAATGTGCGCGCATGATCAGTGTCGTTTAATGCGGTTATTTCATGCCCGATCATATGACTTGCCCAATCTTGCGGGACGCCCGCGCCGATAAGCCCGTTCAAAGCAAGCGTTGCTGTCCACATCAGGTTGGCACGAATATCGTAATCATTGGGTGCCTCCAGCGCCTTTGGACCGAGCTCGATCAGCGTGCGCAGAAGCGTTTCGGCAAAGCCGTCCTGAACATAGGCTGCGACGGGGGATGTCAGATATTGCTCGATGATATGCACGAACGCATCGGCCACACCGTTCGCGATCTGGCGCGGGGGGAGCGTATAGGTGAGCTCTGGATCAAGAACCGAGAAAACCGGATAGCAATGTGCGCTCATAAAGGGCAGTTTTGCGCCCTTTTCGGCGTGCGTTATGACGGAAGCTGGGTTCATCTCGGACCCTGTTGCTGGTAACGTCAGTACCGAGCCAAATGGCATCGCCGTTTTCACAACACTGCCCATTGATGTCAGAATTTCCCACGCATCGCCGTCGTGCCTGGCAGCCGCCGCGATGAATTTGGTCGCATCAATGACGGAACCACCCCCGACAGCCAACAGAAAGGTGAGGCCATTTTCGGCGATCACATCCACAGCTTTGATCGCAGTGGCAAAGCGGGGGTTCGGCTCGATTCCACCGAATTCAACCACCGTGCGATTGCCAAGCGCCTTACGAACCTGCGCCAGAACGCCGGTCCGTTCAGCACTACCACCACCATAAATTAGCAGAACCTTTGCTTGCGCGGGAATTTGGGCATCAAGGTCCGCGATGCGGCCCTTCCCGAAAAGAATATGGGTCGGGTTGCGCAAATCGAAATTGTTCATAGCGTGGTTTCCTTTGATAAAATTAGGCAGGCGAACATCAGTGTTGCTGCGAGATATATGTGCCTGAGCGCCGATAATATCGCGCATCGTCGCGAAATTAGACCGGTCGGCTAGACGTGGGTCAAAAAATTAGATCATGCGGCTGGGACAGCGATAGCAGTCGATTTCAAAGCCGCTTCCAAGGGCGCACTGTCCTGCGTCAGCCCAGCAACAAGACTGGCCCCCAACCACTGGTGATAGATCGATTGCGCGACGGTATTTGGGTCTTGGATTGGGGCAATCGAACCCTCGGCGATGCCCTGCTCAATCGTTTTAGTCAGGCTTGCGATGATGTCAGCTACTCCGCGCTGCAAAATCTTGCTCATATCCACAGAAAGGTCGGCCACCTCCGCAGAAAGCTTTACCACAAGGCAGCGGTCTTGAAGGTTTGGCCCAGTTTGCTTTCGAAACCAGCCCTCAAAATAACCAAGCAGCCGCGCGCGCGCGTCCATCTTTGGATCGAGCAACGTTTCGCCAAGACTCACGCGGTATTGCGCTACAAAGTCTTCAAGTAGCGCACAACCATAAGCCTCCTTGGACGCGAAATAATGATAGAACGACCCTTTCGGCACGTCCGCCGCTTTCAACAATTCATTGAGCCCCACGCCAGAATACCCCTGCCGCGCCGTCAGGCTGCGCCCAACGGATAAAATGTGACTGCGTGTATCTTTAGCTTGTGTGTCCATGATGAGTACCTAAGCAGGATTAGACCAGTCGTCTAGGGGTGCGCCATATTTTTTTACAACGCCAGAGGCAGATGGATGAGTTAGCAATAATATGGCTTGCAGAGCGACTCATTCCCCGAGATGCCCGATTGGCCCAGCCGAGACCAAGTCGGGTTCATGAATATCCTGTGGTGGACGGCCCATCCGCTGGAAAAGGGCACGCTCAAGTGTGGCGTCATCGTCGCGCCCAGCCGGCAGGGGCCAGCAGTTCAGCCCGGCCTCTCGCGCCCGTAAAAGGTAGGTCGCCACCGTCGTCTTGCTCAGTTTGAGCCGAAGCCCGATCTCTCGCACCGAGAGACCCTGTTCATGCGTCAGCCGTAAAATCGTTCGTATGTCTTGCACGGTCATTCGCCTCGCTTGCTTGCGTCGTGGCATGCTTCCCTCCGGTCTCTTCCAAGACCGACAGAGTGCCGCGACATCGCTGGCAATGACCAACCGTCAAACCGCCCAGAACTGTCCGGGACTTACTGAAACCCGCATCTTTTACAATTGGGCTTTCTAACTTGCTATCGGGCCTTTGCCCCAGCCAAGCGTAAAAGCCGCTCGGATGAACGGCCAGCATCCGGCACATGGCTCTGACCGCACCTTGAGGAAGTCTACGGCCTGAAAGTGTCAGCCGATCTTATCAGCCGTGTCATTGATGCCGTTCTGGAGGAGGGGTCGGACTGGCAGAACCGCGCCCTGGAACCGGTGTATCCGATCATTTTTCTTGACGCTCTCCGGGCCAAAATTCGCGACACGGAAAGCCGTCAGGTCAAAAACAAGGCCGCATGCGTGAATTTGGGCGTCACTCTGGAAGATGAACAGGAAGTTCTGGATCTGTGGATCGCAAACAACGTGGGCGCAAAATGCTCGCTCAGTGTCATGAATAATCCGCGCAACCGGGTGTGGAGGACATTCTGATCGCGGTCGTAGATGGGTTAAAAGGCTTCCCTAAGGTCATTGACGCGGCCTTCCTTGAGTCTACAAGCCCAGGCGTGCATCGTGCATCTCGTCACCACGCAGCGCCTTAGGCGCTACCCAATCGTCGGGCATCTGATCTCCCGGATCAGATGCTGACCCTCCTCATACCTTAAACTTGTCCGAAAAACTGCGTCTCTTGGTCATTTCTGTATCCTGTCGTCAAGGTTGGATACATCTTAGTACGCTGTCCAGTCTTGCCGGACCACTTCAAAATACCAACCTCGTTTGACCTCATTCAAGTTCTGACAGTTCTTCGTGAAGTCTTTCGATTGCCAAAAGGTACTGCCTTCCATCATTTCCCAGACTGTTCACTGTCGCCAAGGACAGCGCTCTAATGACGGCCATTGCTCCAAGATATGAGTCCACAAGCTGAGGGGTTTCCACCGTGCAACTGATATTCCACGTGGCATGGGCCGGAGTTTCTCGGATACCGCTATCTGCAATCAGAACAATAGCGCTACCAGTCGCAGCCGTAGCTTTGACAAACTCGGTGAAGAACGCGGGTCGCCTTCGCAGTCCGATGATTATGACAATGTCGTCTTTGCCGAGGCCGGCGATGCCCTCTGCCAGGGTTTGACCCGGGTGGTTCATCAATTCAACATTACTGCGAAACTGGCCAAGCGTCGCCGTAGCATAGTCTGCTAAAAAACGGCTGTTTCGAAAACCCGCCAAGCGCACTTTCTTCGCTGTCGCAATCCGGTCTGCAATCTCCCTGAGCGTAAGCGGGTTCAGCGCAGCCAATGATGTATCCACCAGTGTGGATTCTTGCCTTGCGTGATCCGGCAGTGATATTTGTGCCCCCGCTCCGGTCACCGGATTGCCGACGAGATAAAGTGGCGAGCCTTTCTCGCGGAGTTTGCGCGATGCAAGGCGCGCTTCCTCGTAGCTTGCGTAGCCTAGTCGCCGGAACAGGCGCGAGACAGTGGCATTTGACACTCCGGTTCGTTCGGCCAGTTCCGAGGCGGTCCATATCGCAAGGTCTCCGGGGCTTCGCAATACGGCATCGGCCACCTTGCGTTCTCCGTCGGGCAAGGTTCCAAACGCTCGGTGAATGCGCTGGATCAGCGATTCCGGTGAAATATCTGCTTCTTTTTCAGGCACTTTTAGCTTCCCGCTTTGAAAAATCATTTTCATGCTTGCTATGATAATGAAAACATCTTTTCATCACCACATGACAACAATCAATCCCTAACGGAGAATCAGCGCAAATGCGATCTATTGCGAAGTCCTCAAAGATATGGAGTCTGCGGGTCAATTGGCTGGTCGAGCGCGTCTGCGTTTTTCTTCTTGTCGTGCTGGTTCTTGATGTCTGGCTCGGCGTTCTGGCTCGGTATGTCATCCCCCTTCCGATGACCTTTACCGAGGAGCTGGCGCGCTATCTGATGATCTGGATGGCGTTGTTGGCCGTTTCCAGCGGGATTGCGCACCGCGAACATATCGGGGTCGAGTTTGTGTTTTCCCGCCTGCCTGACAGGGTGCGCCGGTTCCTGGCGGTCAGTTTTGATATTGTCGCCTTCATCTTCTTCTTCGCGCTGTTCTGGTACGGGATCGGCTTTGCCGAGCGGGGCTTTTCGCGCATGACCATGATCTACGCGATGCCGAAAGGCTATCCGTTTGCAGGGGTTCCGCTGGCGGCATTCATGGCCTGCGTCCAACTTCTTCTCATCGGTGTACATGACTATTTTTCCGATCATGCGCCAGAAACCACAGGGGCCGCGATTGCCGGCCAGAAGGAAGAATGATGGGTATGTTTCTGGTTCCCCTCGCGTTTTTCGGATTTTTGATCTTCGGGATGCCAGTGGGGTTTGCTATAGGTGTTGCCGGTATGATCGGTATCCTGGACATGGGGCCACGGTTCATGACCATGGCACCGGACCGGATTTTCGCGGGTCTTGACCTGTTCCCGTTCCTTGCGATGCCGTTTTTCATTCTGGCAGGCGAGATCATGAACCGCTCCGGGATCACGCTTGGTCTGGTCAAGCTGGCGGATTCACTCGTCGGATGGCTGCGGGGCGGGATGGCCCATTCGAATATGGTCGCCTCTGTCCTGTTCGCCGGCATCACCGGCTCTGCCACGGCGGATGCCGCGGCCTTCGGAAACACCTTGGTGCCCGCGATGGAAAAGGCCGGGTATTCACGGGCCTATGCCTGCGCTGTCACTGCCGCAGGCTCGATCATCGGGCCAACCATCCCGCCATCGACCCTGATGATTATCTATGGGTCGATCATGGGGGTGTCGATCGCGGGCCTCTTTGCCGCGGGCATTCTGCCGGGACTTCTGATTTGTCTGATTTGCATGGCGGTCATCGCCCTGACCGCCCGTCGCAAGGGGCTGCCAAAAGGCGAGGGCCGCCCAAGCATTCGCAGCGTCTATCTGGCCCTTCGCGAAGGTATTCTTGCTGCACTGCTGCCGGTCTTCATCCTTGGCTCGATCATCGGTGGGTTCGCGACACCGACCGAGGCGGCTGCGATCGCGGTTGCTTACGCGCTGTTCGTCGGCGGGGTGATCTATCGTGCACTGTCATGGCAGGACCTTTACGAGATCGCGGTGCGAACCACGCGAATAACGGGCATAATTTTTCTTATCATCGCGGCCGCGTCCATTCTTGGGTGGTGGATGACCTTCAACAGGGTTCCGCAGATGATTGCAGAGGGATTACTTTCGATCTCGAGCAATCCCAACGTGATCATCGGGTTGATCCTGATCCTGCTGTTGCTGATCGGTCTGGTGATGGACATCAACGCGACGCTGATCATTCTTGCGCCGGTCCTGGCCCCTTTGACTGTCGAGATCGGGATGGACCCGGTTCATGCAGGGATCATGATCATTCTTGCGCTCAATATCTCACTTATGACGCCCCCGGTCGGGGCCTGTCTATTCGTGCTGGCATCGGTCACCGGCGAAAAAGTCGAGGCGATCACCAAGGAGCTCTGGCCCTTTATCATTGCAGAAGTCCTGATCCTGGTGGTCATCGCCTTCTGGCCCGCTCTCACCCTCTTTATCCCTCGTCTGCTCGGGTTCTGAGCAGACGCAACACACGACCAACAGGAAAGGACACTCAATGTCATTTATAAAAACCGTAACGCTGGGGCTTGCCATCGCCTGCCTCTCTGCACAGGCCCATGCGGCTGACGTCACAATCCGTCTGGCCCACCTGAATC
The DNA here is from genome assembly GCF_052119585.1 of Pseudogemmobacter sp. W21_MBD1_M6. NCBI lineage: Bacteria > Pseudomonadati > Pseudomonadota > Alphaproteobacteria > Rhodobacterales > Paracoccaceae > Pseudogemmobacter > Pseudogemmobacter sp. W21_MBD1_M6. Next base: position 126,500 of record NZ_JBGQOJ010000008.1, read on the forward strand.
CCGATGATCCGTTCAAAAGCCATTCGGGGGCCATGGCGGCCGTCTTCAAATCGCTTGTGGAATCCAATTCCAACGGCGCGATCGAAGTTCAGCTTTTCGCCAACGGCCAGCTTGGCAAAGATAACGAAGTCATCGATCAGGTGCGCTCGGGGCTTGTTGAAAGCACGATCTCGTCGTCCGGCGGCATTGCCCAGCACTACCCGCTTGTCGGCGTTTTCGACATTCCCTTCGCGTTTCCAAATATCGGCGTCGCAAGCCGCGTGATGACCATGGACAGCTCGTTCGGGAAGAAATTTGTCACGGATCTGGAATCCAAGACCGAATTGAAGGTGCTGGGTCTGCTCGACTCCGGCGGTTTCTTCGCCTTCTCGAACTCGAAAAAACCGATCACCAGTGTCGTGGACATGGAAGGGTTGCGCATTCGCACCATGACCCTTCCGACCCATGAGGCGATCGTGTCCTCGCTTGGCGGACAGCCAACGCCGCTGCCATGGGCCGAAGTCTATACCGCGCTGCAAACCGGCGTCGCCGACGGCCAGATGAACCCCATTCCGGTCATTGCCTTTGCAAAATTCGACGAGGTCCAGAAATACCTTTCGATCACCAACCACGTGATCACACCCTACGTCTGGACAATGAACGAGGATTTCTATGCCGGGCTAAGCGACGAGCACAAGAACCTGATCAACTGGGCGTCCGAGGTTGCAACGGAATCGGGCCGCGCCATGAGCCGCGTCATCGAGGCATCGGACAGCGGGTTGCCAGCGCTGGCCGCCAAGATGGAAGTGAACGTCGTTCCGCCGGCAGAGCAGGCCAAGTTCGCCGAGATCGCCCAGCCTGCGGTGCGGTCTTTGATCGAAGAACAGTATGGGGCCGAAGGCACAGACATGCTTGATGCGCTTCTCTCCTCAATCGAAGAAGAAAAAAAGGCTTTCTAAGCCCTTGCCCCCGGACGGACCCGTCTGTCCGGGGGCGCTTTGCTGAAAAGACCATCGCGGAATTCCAGAGGATAAAATGAAAATAGAAATGACACCGACCGACAATGCAGCGCTCGGTTTTACATTGGTGCTGAACGCACTTGCCGACAAGAGCATGCCCTGGACGCCCTCACAGGACCATATCCTGAACGACTCCGACTTTGAGACCGCAAAGGCGACAATCTCGTCCTGGCCGGGCTATGCGCCCACGCCACTGGTTCCGCTGCCCAGCCTTGCTGCCGAGGCGGGGGTGGCTTCGCTTTACTACAAAGACGAAGGCGGACGTTTCGGTCTTGGAAGTTTCAAGGCCCTGGGCGGCGCCTATGCCGTTGCACGGCTGCTGCAACGCGAACTCGAGGCGCGCCTTGGCACGCCTGTTTCAATGGATGACATCGTTTCCAGGGCCTATCCGGAAGAGACATCCAAAATCACCGTTTGCTGTGCAACCGATGGCAACCATGGTCGCTCCGTCGCCTGGGGCGCGCAGACATTCGGGTGCCGGTGCGTGATTTTCATTCATGCCACGGTGTCCGAAGGCCGAAAGGCCGCGATTGAAGCCTACGGGGCCGAGGTCCGGCGCTGCGCCGGCAACTATGACGACAGCGTCCGCGTCGCCCAATCGGTTGCAACGGAAGAAGGCTGGTTCGTGGTCTCTGATACCTCCTATCCGGGCTACATGGAAATTCCGAAAGACGTGATGCAGGGCTATGAATTGATGGGGGCAGAGGCCTTTGATCAGTTGGACCTGCCGCCCACGCATATTTTTCTTCAAACCGGCGTTGGCGGCATGGCCGCTGCGGTCGCGGCACAGGCCAAACGCCGCTGGGGTGATGCGCGCCCGACGATTGTTCTTGCCGACCCGGAACTGTCCGCCTGCTGGATGGAAAGCTTCGTTGCCGGCGAGCCGACCGCCGTCGAAGGCGATCTGGACACATTGATGGCCGGTCTTGCATGTGGCGAAGTGTCGGCGCTGGCATGGGAAATCCTGAAGGACCACGGCGACGCGGTGATGGCTTTGCCCGATGAGGCCGCGATCGAAATGATGCGGCGTCTTGCGCATCCGGTCGGCACAGATCGCCCGATCGTCGCCGGCGAGTCTGCGGTTGCAGGTCTGGCCGGACTGATGGCTGCCTCCGCCAGTGATGAGGCGCGCAAAGCTCTTGGACTGGGACCGGACTCGCGCGTGCTGGTCTTCGGAAGCGAGGGCGACACCGATCCGGGACTGTATAAAAAGCTTGTCGGAATGGATGCGGCAACCGTCCTGAAAGCGGTCGCATGACCCGGCCCGAGATTTCAGCAAACCGGCTTATGGCGCGCATAAAACGTCTGGGCGAGGTCGGTGCCCTGTCGGGCGGTGGCGTCTGCCGTCTGGCCTTGACCGACGAAGACAAGCAGGGGCGCGACCTATTGGTGTCCTGGATGCAGGAGTTGGGGCTGAAGGTTTCCATCGATGTCATCGGGAATATCTGGGGGACCCGCGAGGCCGAACAGGGCGGTCCTCCGATCATGATGGGGTCCCACATCGACACCGTTGCAACGGGCGGTCTTTATGACGGCGCGGCAGGTGTGCTTGTCGGGCTGGAAGTCATCGACGCCTTGAACGCCGCGGGGATAAAGACAGTTCGCCCTGTCGCGGTCGCGGCCTTCACGAACGAGGAGGGCGCGCGGTTCGCGCCCGACATGATGGGCTCGGGCGTGCATCAGGGGGCGCTGGATCTGGACATGATGCTGGCGACGGTTGCCACTGACGGTGACGCCGTTTTCGGCGAGGAATTGAACCGGATTGGCTATGCCGGTCCTGTGCCTGCGGCCTCGATGACGCCCGCCGCCTATCTTGAACTGCACGTCGAACAGGGCCCCGTTCTGGAGCAGGAGCGCATTCAGATCGGTGCCGTCACCGGCGTGCAGGGGATTTCCTGGACCGAATACGTCATCGAGGGCCAGTCAAACCACGCCGGCACAACCCCGATGTCGATGCGGCATGACGCTGGCGCCGTCGCAGCGGAAATCGCCGTCGAAGCGCGCAGAATTGCCGTGGATTTCGGGCCGCCCCAGGTCTCGACCGTTGGTGTCTTCGAGGTGTCGCCGGGTCTTGTGAACGTCGTTCCGCAGTTTGCCCGGATCACGGTGGACCTTCGAAACACCGACGACACGCTTTTGATCAAGGCCGAGCAGCAGTTGATGGCCAGGGCCAAGGCGGCGGCGGATGCCGAAGGCTGCACCCTGAAAACACGAAGCCTTGCTCGCTTTGCGCCAGTCGCGTTTGACGAAACTCTTGTGGCAAAGGTCGAAGCTGCGGCCGCCGCGCGCCAGCTCAGTGTCAGGCGTATGCCATCGGGCGCGGGCCACGACGCCCAGATGTTTGCGCCGAACTGCCCGTCAGCCATGGTTTTTGTCCCGTCCGAAGCGGGTCTTAGCCACAATATCAATGAACACACCGAAGAGGCCGATCTCGTTGCCGGGGCGAACGTCCTGCTGGATGTCATCCTCGATCTAGCAGGAGAATCCAAATGAGCCGGAAATTCATAGTCGCTGGCGCACAACTCGGCCCGATCGCGCGCGAGGAGTCGCGGTCCTCGGCCGTCGCCCGGATGATTGACCTGATGCAACAGGCCAAAGACCGTGGCGCACGTCTGGTGGTGTTTCCCGAATTGGCGCTGACGACATTCTTTCCGCGCTGGTTCATGGAGGACCGGTCAGAGATCAACCATTGGTTCGAAACCGAAATGCCATCGAAGGAAACCCTGCCCCTGTTCGAAGCGGCAAAGAGGCTTGGGATCGGGTTCCATCTGGGGTACGCCGAACTTACCGCGGACGGGCATTACTACAACACCGCGATTGTCGTGGACCCGTCCGGCGCGATCATCGGAAAATACCGCAAGATCCACCTGCCGGGCCATCGAGAGAACGAAACATGGCGCCCTTTCCAGCATCTGGAGAAGCGGTACTTTGAAAAGGGCGACTACGGATTTCCCGTCTTCGACGGTTTTGGCGGAAAGATGGGCATGTGCATCTGCAATGATCGCCGCTGGCCGGAAACCTGGCGTGTCTTGGGGCTGAATGACGCGGAACTGGTCGTTCTGGGCTACAACACGCCATTTCACTATCCGCCCGCGCCCGAACATGACCATCTTCAGTATTTCCATAATGAACTGTCGGTTCAGGCAGGGTGCTACCAGAACGGCCTCTGGGCTGTCGCGGTCGCCAAGGCGGGCAAAGAGGAAGGCTGCGATCTGATCGGTGGCAGCATGATCGTGGCGCCGACGGGCGAGATTCTGGCAAAGGCCTCGACGGTCGAGGACGAGGTCATAACGGCAATGGTCGATTTGGACCGGTGCGGCGAAATACGGAGAAATATTTTCAATTTCTCTGTGCACCGGCAACCCGAGGACTACGCAGTGATCACAGCGTAACAAGCTGCCGCCGGTTGCGTGACCGGCGGCATAATTTCAGGTCATAAGATACCCGGATTGACTGTGAACGTAGGCTTCGGGAGTGCAACCAGCTTGGACGAAATCGCATGAAATACCCATGTAAGAAATTGAGTCAGCGCCCAACGATCGCGGGCAGAAATTGTCGGTCGTTCGGTGTACGCTAAACCGGTATGGATCGGGTTTGAGGATTAATGAGTCTGGTGACGAGTACCTGCCTTTGGGGCTGCGCAAGGCCTGAAGGAAACACGGGCCCGTCCACACTTTCAATGACATTTCTTGTGGCGACGTTAAATTCCGTATAGTTTGAAGCAGTTCGGAACCAAAGCGAACGACTCGATCTGACTGGCGAAGATTCGATGATTACCAGCCACGCAGTCCACTTGCAGCATTTGCGGACTATGAAAATAACACCGCAATTGCGCCAGGCAATTGGCTTCCTTCAATTCAACAATTGTGCGCTTGCGGCATTCTTGACGATTCAGGCGTCGTCAAATCCGTATTTAAAAATTGTGACCATTGGTGACCCGCCGACTGCGGCTACCCGCACCGGCGTGACTGCAGGCAACGGGGTGCCCAACCAGCCACGCGATGCGCCCCTCGGCGTTGCCGGACAAAATTCCGCTGCCTCCGGCTGGCGTGAAACAGAAGAAAACATGGCTTCTCCCGCTGCCGGACTTTATGAACATGTCCAGCGTCAGATTGACATTTCTATCCGCGATCCGCGTCAGAAAGCGATTGCCTATTTTCTGACCGAAGCACTCGAGCCGAGCGGCTGGCTGGGAAGGCCGCTGACTAAAATTGCGGATAAGGCGGGATGTTCCATTGAGGAGGCAGAAGCCGTCCTTTCCACTTTGCAAGGCTTCGAACCGACAGGGATTTTCGCGCGATCCCTTGCCGAATGCCTTCGATTGCAGGCGGCTGAAGAGGGTATTCTGTCCGACATTCTGGCGCTTGTGCTCGATAATCTGGAAATGGTTGGGCAGGGCGACATCGACCGTCTTGCGCGGCTCGGAAAAACAACCCCCGACGCAATTATGACTCAGGTGAAGGCGATAAGACGGTTGAATCCGAAGCCGGGCGCAGCGTTTGACAGCACGCCGAATGCTATTCGGCCACCGGATCTTGTTGCCCGCAAGGTTGATGGCGCCTGGCAGGTCGAGCTCAATCGGTCGAACCTGCCGGCATTGATTGTGCGAGATCAGATCAGCCCCGATACCCTGGACGCCGTAGACGCCGCGCAAAAAGACAATCTGCTGGCCGAAGCGCACTGGCTGGAAAGAGCGGTTGCCCGCCGGAATGTCACGACGCTGACCGTCTCCGCTGAAATTGTACGACGGCAAACCGGGTTCCTTGCGGATGGCGCGTCGCGTTTGGTTCCCATGTCGATCGCCGACATTGCAGGCGCCGTCGGCGTCCATTCCAGCACGGTCAGTCGCGTCACGTCAGGCCTAATGATGGCGACGCCCCGCGGAACGGTCACGCTGCGCGATTTTTTCAGTGTTGGATTGCCAAGCGAAAAAGGTCCTGACCGCGTATCCGCAGCCGCTGTGCGGGACGAAATCCGGCGCATGATCGACAACGAAGACTCCGACAACCCGATTTCGGACGAGGCGCTTGCCGCACATTTCAGTGATCAGGGGATAAGTATCGCGCGCAGGACGGTAGCCAAATACCGTGATATGGGGGGGATACTGGGATCGGCCTCGCGCAAGCGACGCGCACGTCTTGTAAAGGGCAAGGGCTCCGCCTGATATAGATCAGTCGTCCGGCCCTGAAATGCGTGTAATATTGGCCGTAGGCGCGTGCGATCCGCGCAAGCCGGCAAGCGCGCCCGGCGCACTTAATCCTCTGCGGACGCAATTAGCTGATTAGATGGGGATTTTTTGGCGCATTTCTAAGAACCCTGCGTTGGCACGATATGTGCATGTAGTCTGGTAACCGTTGAGGAGAACGGGATGCCGCAGCGTCAAAGCTTCGGAAAACTATAGGGAGTAGAAAAAATGAAGACATTACAGAAAGTCTTGATGGCGTCTGCGATGGCCCTCTGCATTGCCTCGCCCGCCGCACAGGCCTCTGAGTTGGTCGTAGGCTTCACGCTTGATGCGGACACACTGGACCCTGCGAACCACCGTAAACGGGAAACCGAAACCATTATTCGCAACATGTACGACGGAATTCTGACCCGCGACCCCGATATGAAGGTCGTGCCGGAAATTGCCGAGTCCTTTGTTCAGGTTTCGCCGACGGTCTATGACTTCAAGATCCGTTCGGGCATTAAGTTCCACGACGGCTCTGAATTGACCGCCGAAGACGTCAAGTTCACGCTTGACCGCCTGACGGTCGAGGGTGCGATGGGCGACGGCCAGACCAGCCCGCGCAAGAGCTTGCTTGGCCCGATCGCGTCCGTCGAGGTTGTGAACGGCGATACGGTACGCATCAATCAGAGCGAGCCATGGCCAATCCTGCCCGCGATGCTTCCGTTTCAGGAAGTCGTTTCCAAGGCGTTTGTCGAAAAAGTCGGGTCTGCCGGCATGTCGACCGAGGTCAACGGCACCGGCCCGTTCAAGCTGGTCGAATGGCGCAAGGGCGACGCGATCATCATGGAGCGTTTCGACGACTACTATGGCGGAGCAACTGCCATACCGCCAGTGGGCAAGGCCTGCGTCGACCGCGTTGTGTTCAAGGTCATTCCAGAAAGCGCATCTCGCGTAGCCGCGCTTCTGGCCGGTGACGTGGATATCATCAACGATCTGCCGACCTTCTCAATTGCTCAGGTCAAGAACAACCCTGGCACGGACGTGATGACTGTAAATGGCACGCGCAGCTTTTTCATCGCGATGAATATGCAGGGCGAGATTTTTGACGATTTGAAAGTGCGTCAGGCCGCGGCGCATGCAATAGACAAGAACCTGATCATCGAAAAAATCCTTGATGGCAATGCCGCTCCGATCGACGGCATTCTGTCTCCGGATGCGTTCGGGTCAAGCGAGCTTCCTGCTTATGAATACGACCTCGAAAAAGCCAAGGCTTTGCTGGCCGAAGCGGGTTATCCAGACGGCATTGATGTGACTATGGATGTAGAGGGTGCTTTCAAGGACACAGCTGAGGCTGTTGCATCGTTGCTTACAAAGGCAGGTATACGTACCAAGGTTGCCGTAGGCGAAGGCGCACAACTCTCTTCCAAGTGGCGCACCAAGGGCGAGCCCAAGACCGGCGACATGTACTTCTCAAGCTGGGGCAACGGGTCGCTTGATCCCTATGACATCTTCACACCGACACACCGCACCAACGACCGCGGCAACTCGGCCGGTTATTCAAACCCGAAACTGGATGAATTACTGGATGCCGCCGCGATCGAACTCGATAACTCAAAGCGTGACGCAATGTACCGTGAAGCCGAGTTGATGATCAACGCAGACGAGCCTTACGTCTACCTTTGGGTTCCAAAAGACATCTACGGTGTGTCCAAACGCCTGTCTGGTTGGAAGCCAAGCGCCGACAGCCGTATCAACCTGCACGACGCGTGCGTTGACTAAACTTGAAATGATCGGGGAGTAACAGGCATGAGCCTTGGAAAGCTTTTGGAGCGCCTTCTTCATCTCGTGCCCGTTCTTCTGGGTGTCAGTGTCATCGTCTTCGTGATGATGGCGCTGACACCCGGGGACCCGGTGCAGATCATGATCGGCGATCAGGCCGTGACCGCAGAGCAAGAAGCGGCGCTGCGTCACGACTTGGGGCTTGACCGCCCGATTCACGAACGGTTTCTCGTTTTTCTCGGAAATGCAGTGCAGGGTGATTTCGGCACAAGTTTCTATCACCGGCGCCCGGTCGGCGAGGTGATCGCAGAGCGTCTGCCTGCCACGATCGAACTCAGCCTTGTGGCGTTGATCGTGGCATTGGTCACGTCGATCCCGCTGGGGGTCATGGCGGCGATAAAAAAGAACTCTGTACTCGACCGTCTGGCCACAGTCGGCTCTTTGCTGGGGGTCTCGTTGCCCGGCTTCTGGTTCGGTATCCTGCTGCTGATGCTGTTCGCCGTGCACCTGCAAGTCCTGCCGGTTTCCGGGCGGATCGGCTATTCCAGCGAAATCGAACCGATTACCCATTTCCTTCTGATCGACACGCTCCTGCGTGGTGAGTTTGGGGCATTTGTTGATGCTTTGAAACATATCCTGCTGCCCGCCATCACGCTTGGCTTGCCGATGACCGCGATCTTGATGCGGGTCACGCGTGCGTCGATGCTGGAAGTATTGCGTCAGGACTATGTGACATTCGCCGAGGCCAAGGGCCTTAGTCGTCGCCGTGTCCTGTTTCGCCATGCCCTGAAAAATGCGCTGATCCCTACCGTTACGGTCGCGGCCATCGAAACCGGTTCGCTTCTGGGGGGCAACATGATCGTCGAGACCGTGTTCGGCTGGCCCGGGCTGGGGCGGCTGGTGGTCGAGAGCATCTTCCTGCGAAACTACCCGCTCGTTCAGGCTGCGGTGCTGTTCTACGCGGTCACTTATGTGCTGCTGAATTTCGTGGCGGACATGCTGTACACATTCCTGAATCCGAGGGTGAAGCTATGACCATGAGTGTCGATACTCCGCAAGAGCAGGTGGAATCCATTTTCCGACGTAACCTTGCCACCTTCGCGCAAAACGGTCTGGCGATGGGCAGTGCAATTGTCGTCCTGCTGTTTGTCATCATGGCGATCTTTGCGCCGTGGATCGCACCGCATGATCCGGCCGAAACGGATCTCTTTCTACGCCTGCAACCGCCTGCCTGGGCGGAAGGGGGCGATTGGAGCTATGTTCTGGGCTGCGATGCCTTGGGCAGGGATATCCTGTCGCGGATCATCTACGGCACCAGGATTTCGATCTTCATCGGCGCTTCGGTCATTCTGGTGGCAACAACCGTAGGTATTCTGGCGGGTCTTGCTTCGGGTTATCTGCGCGGATGGGTCGATGTCGTGATTTCCCGCATCGTCGATATCCTCTTGGGGTTCCCCTATCTCATCTTCGCGATCGGCCTGATGGCCATGATGGGGCCGGGCCTTGTGAACATTATCCTTGCGTTGGCCTACAAGGAGTGGGTGATCCCCTGTCGCGTTGTGCGGGGCGAGACGCTGGCGACCAGTCAGTTGGAATATGTCGAGGCAGCCCGCGCGCTGGGAGCATCGGACAGGCACATCATGCTCAAGGAAATCCTGCCCAACATCTTGTCGCCGGTTGTCGTGGTTTCGACGATCCGAATGGCGCATGTCATCATTCTGGAGGCGAGCCTGTCCTTCCTCGGGCTGGGCGTGCAGCCGCCGACCTCGTCGTGGGGGTCGATGGTCGCCGACGGGCGCGCCTTTATTCTAGACGCGTGGTGGGTTTCGACCTTTCCGGGGCTTGCAATTCTTTTGCTGGTTCTTGCCATCAACGTCGCCAGCCAGGGCCTGCGCGATGCCTTTGATCCGAGGTTCGCAGAATGACCGATACATTACTGGAAGTGCGCGGGCTGCGTACCGTTTTTGAAACGCGCGCCGGAACTGTCTACGCAGTTGATGGTGTCGATGTGGACGTCCGCCGCGGCGAATGTCTGGGAATTGTCGGCGAATCCGGCTCCGGCAAAAGCGTCACCTTCAACTCAGTCATGGGGCTGGTGCGCTCTCCGGGCCGGATCGACGCCGGTGACATTATCTTTGACGGGCGCAACCTGCGGACCCTGTCAGCGGCGCAGATGCGCGCGGTGCGTGGCAAGGAAATTGCCATGACGATGCAAGATGCCCTGACCGCGCTGAACCCGGCCCTGACCGTCGGTGAACAGATCGGAGAAGTGCTGATCGCGCATGACGAAACTCTGCCAGCCAGAGGCCGTGCACGGGCGCAGATGGTGCGCGACAAATCGGTTGAAATGCTCGGCCTGGTCGGAATTTCGTCGGCCGTAAGCCGGTTGCGCCAGTATCCGCACGAATTTTCCGGCGGCATGCGCCAGCGGATCATGATCGCTATCGCTCTGGCCTGTCGGCCGCAGTTGCTGATCGCCGACGAGCCGACAACCGCACTGGATGTGACGATACAGGCGCAGGTTCTGGAATTGATCACCGATATCAGGTCAAAACTTGGCATGAGCGTGGTTCTGATCACCCACGATCTGGGTGTCGTTGCCGAACATTGTGACCGGATGATGGTCATGTATGCCGGTCAGGTCGTCGAGGAGGGGCCGACCCGGCAGATCATTTCTAACCCGCGCCACCCATATACCCGCGGGTTGCTCGCTTCCATACCGCGCATAGCGATGCGCGGTCAGCCGATCCAGCCGATCCAGGGGCAGGTGCCTGACCTGATTAACCTGCCGCCCCAATGCCGGTTCTATTCCCGCTGCGCCTTTCGCTCGGACGCCTGTCTGAAGCCGATAGCAATGGACGACATCGGACCGGAGCGCCGGGTGCGCTGTATCCGCACCGAGGAGGAGCTCGTATGACATCGCCGTTGTTGAAAGTCGAAAACCTGTCGAAATACTATTACGGTAGCAGGAGTCTGGCAGAACGCCTGACCGGCGTGCCCGAAACCGTGGTTCGCGCGGTCAATCACGTCGATCTGACCATCGGGCGGGGCGAGATCCTTGGCCTGATCGGGGAAAGCGGCTGCGGCAAGTCCACGCTGGGACGCGCCATCCTGCGCCTGCATGAACCGACAAGCGGCCGGATCACATTCGATGGCGTGGATGTGACCGCACTGGGCCCGGAGGCCATGAAGACCATGCGCCGGCGCATGCAGATCATCTTTCAGGATCCCTACGCCTCGCTGAACCCGCGGCGCACGGTGGCCGAAACGGTCGGCCTGCCGCTCAAATTGCACAATCTCGCCGCGAATCCCGAAGAGGTGCGCAGCAAGGTCAGCGCCATGATCGAACGTGTCGGCCTGAAAGCGAACCAGTTGGACCGCTATCCGCACCAGTTTTCCGGCGGTCAGCGGCAACGCATAGGCATCGCACGGGCGCTGGTCTCGAACCCGGAATTCATCGTCTGCGACGAACCGGTTTCTGCGCTGGACGTGTCCATTCAGGCGCAGATCATCAAGCTGCTGCTGGAACTGAAGAACGAGATGGGTCTGACCTATCTGTTTATCTCGCACGATATTTCGGTGATCGGCTATCTCGCCGACCGGGTGGCGGTGATGTATCTGGGCGAGATCGTCGAGATGGGCCCGGTCGATTCCGTACTGTCGCGCCCGCGTCATCCCTACACTCAAAGCCTTATGTCTGCGGTGCCCGACATCGATGATTCCGGCCCCAAGGCGAGGGTCAGACTTGTCGGAGATCTGCCATCGCCGCTGAACCCGCCGTCGGGCTGCAAATTCCACACCCGCTGCCCGCTTGCCGTGGAGAAGTGCAAGATCAGCGTGCCGCAAATCGAGTCCGTCGGGACGGGTCATATGGCGTCCTGCCATCGGCTGGGTGAAAACCTGTCGCTGCTCGAAGAGAAGGCTTCGTGATGCTGTTGCGGATGTCGGGTGGAACACCGCTGGAGTACTCCGGTTCGGCGGAGAAACGCGGGCAGGCACAGGCCGCAAACGCGTACGTGGCAGATATTGCTGAAATGCGCGCAGCCACGATCGGTCGCGTTGCTACAGCACGTGCGGATGGTGTGATAGATGCGGTCGCCGAACGATACCTTTCCGACCAATACGCATTTACGCAGGCCAACGACCCGCATTCTATGGCCGAGATCAGGGGGATCGCCGAAGGGCTTGATCTGTCCGAACTGGATCTTTTTGCGCATCTGCACCTCGGAACCCTGCGCGACCTGAAATCAGGTGCGCGTCTTGACAGTGACGGGTGTAGTGCCTGGGCCGTCAGCGACGGTCCCGAAGGCCCGATGGTGGTCAAGAACCGCGACCTGTCCGGCCCGCACAAGGGCGTTCAGACCGTGGCCCGTCACAGCGGGCCGGATATTACGACCGGAACGATGCTGTGCGTCGGAAGTTTAGGTAGCCTCGGCGCCTATTCCAGCGGGATGAATGCCAAGGGGCTGGCGCTGGCTGATACGCAGGTGGCGGTGGCCACGCACCGGGTCGGCTGGTTGCGGTATTTCCTGATGACCCGACTGCTGGCGACATGCGCGTCGGTTGCGGAAGCTTGTGCGTTTATCAAAGTTGCAAGGCACGCAGGCGGCGGCACATTGGTTCTGGCAGATGCTTCGGGCGATACGGCTGTGGTCGAACTCGGCGCCACGGGTGCCGTGATCCGCACTGGTCCGGTTGTCTGGCGCACCAACCATTTCGTGACGCCGGAACTGGCTGCGGATACTCTGTATCCCGAGGGCGACAGCATCGCGGAAAATTCCCGCGCTCGCTTTGCGTGTCTGGAACGCAACCTGCCAGTTCATTCCTGGCGCGCCGAGGATGCCGCGCGCCTGATGGCGACCCATGTCACAGACGCCCGCCCCGTCGCCGCCCCGCTTTGCCAGCACCCGGCGACAGACGCATGCCAGACGCTTTCATCTGTAGTCTATTCGTGTAGAGTAGGCAGTCTGATTGTCAGTGACGGTAATCCCTGCGCCGGAAAGTGGCGGGCCTATCAAGTCCTTGCCTAAGTCAGGGAGGCGACAATGGTAGAGGAAATGGCAGACTACAAAGACGAAATGGTGGGCAGCCACCCAAGCATGCAGGCCCTGAAGAAACTGATTGAACGCGTCTCTAAAAGCCCGACGCGGACGATTCTGATCTATGGGGAAACCGGAACCGGCAAAGGGCTGGTTGCGCGTATGATCCACCGGGCTTCGGCCAGGGCCTCGAAAGAATTCGTCGACATCAACTGCGCCGCCATTCCGGCCAGCCTACTGGAGTCCGAACTTTTCGGACACGAGAGGGGTGCCTTTACCGGAGCCGTGGAACGCAAGCTCGGTCTGATCGAGGCCGCCAACCACGGCACGGTCTTTCTCGACGAGATTCGCGAGATGGACCCGGTGCTGCAGGTCAAGCTGCTGAGCCTGCTGGACACCCACCAGTTTCGCCGCGTCGGCAGCGTAAAAAACAACTCTGTCGACGTGCGTTTCATTGCGGCTACCAACAAGATTCTGCTGTCCGAAGTTGAGTCGGGCCACTTTCGCGAAGACCTTTACTACCGGCTTCAAGTCGTATCCCTGAACCTGCCACCCCTGCGGGAACGTGGTGATGATGTATTGGCAATGTCCGATTTTTTCATCAAGAAATACAACGCCGTATATAGTCGCAATGTTCAAGGTCTTGCACCGGAAACCGAGCAGATTTTCCTGAAATATCCGTGGCCCGGGAATGTCCGAGAACTCGAAAACCTTCTGGAGCGGATTTTTATTCTTGAGGACGACAATACGGTTCTTCCAAAACATCTGCCGGATCGCATCCTGCGCACTGTGAGGTCGGGTCTGACGACCGTGCCTAGCCGGTTGATGCCGGAGACCGTGCCGGAGGAAGGCCTGCAGGAGGCGACCGCCAATTTCCAGCGCGTTATGATTGCAAATGCGCTCTCGGCGAACGAGGACAATATTCAGAGCACGGCCGCCGCACTGAAAATCAGCCGTCACGCGCTGCGTCACCAGATGATCAAGCTTGGCATGTAGTTAGCGTGAAAAACCAGCGCCCGTGCGTGAAATGCGCGACAGGGCAGCAAAGTCTCCATTCTTTCCATAATTAAACTTAATAAAATCATAGAGTAAGCAATCTCTTTTTAAATGGCACGATTTTTGCATGTAAGCGGGTAGGTTCACACTTAACTGCGAGGCAGTCATGTCATCTTTGAAGATCATTTGTCCAAACGGGCATCTCGGGTTCGCGCCCCTCAAAACGGGTAGTTTTCATATCGGTGTCGATGCCGCCCCAGATTATATCGCGGCCGATTCTGGCAGCGACGATATTGGTCCGGTGCCTTTGGGAAGCGATACTTGTGCCAGCCCAAAGGCATGGCAACGACATGACCTGGAGGAGATGCTGCTGGCCTCGCGGAAGATCGGCGTGCCGATGATGATCGGTTCAGCTGGCGACACCGGCACCAACAGCCGTGTCGACATGTATGTCGAGATGATCCGCGAAATTGCGGCAGAGCACAAATTGCCGCCGTTCAAGATCGGCTGGTTCTATTCCGAGGTGAGCAAGGAATACGTGCTTAACAAGATCCTCTCAGGATCGGCGGTCACGGGGCTCGACGCCCGCGCCGACTTGACCGAGGAAGAACTCGACGCCACCTCGCGCATTGTTGCCATGGCCGGCGTTCATCCGTTTGTAAAGCTTCTGGAGGAAGGCTGTGACGTGATTATCGGCGGACGGTCTTCGGACAGCGCGATTTTCGCCGCGGCCGCCCTGCATCGCGGTTACCCCGAAGCGCAATCGTATTATTTGGGTAAGGTGCTTGAATGCGCCTCTTTTTGCGCCGAACCCTATGGCGCGAAGGAAACTGTTCTGGGCGAGATTACCAACGACATGGTGGAAGTCACTGCCATGAACCCCGGTCAGCGCTGCACTATTGCTTCCGTTGCGGGGCACGCGATGTATGAACGCTCGAACCCGTTTCACGAATTTGTCGCCGGCGGTATGCTGGATATGACCAATTGCCATTACGAGCAGCAGTCCGAAAAAACCACCCGCGTTACCGGAATGGAATTCGTTCCTGCGGAACAGTTCCGGGTCAAACTGGAAGGCTCGGGCAAGATTGGCGAACGCTTCGTCGGCATGGCCGGCATCCGCGACCCATACACCATTGCCAATGTCGACGCAGTCATCGACTGGGCCCGAGAGCAGGCCAAGGAACGGTTTGGCCCGGATGGCTGGGAACTTCACTATAACGTCTTTGGCCGCAACGGGATCATGGGCGACATGGAACCGCTGAAGGATGCGCCGGTCCACGAACTGATGGTGGTCGTGCAGGGCATTGCGCCAACCGTGGAGATGGCCGAGGAACTGACTATGACAGGAACGCGGCAGTTGTTTTATGCGCGTTTGCCCGACGTCAAGGGAACCGCGGGAGGGGTGTCTTTCATCCTGGAAGAAGTGCTGCACGCCAGCCCCGCTTACCGCTGGACCCTGAACCACACCATGGCGGTCGATGACCCGCTGGAACTGTTTCCAACCCATACCGCCATGATCGGCGCCTGAGGAATAGGACTAGATACTATGAACACGCCCAAGCCGAATACAGTCAAAAAACTCTCGGATCTTGCCAAGACAATCCGCAGCAAGAACGCGGGAACCGACAAGATCACCTTTGACATCATCTTTCGTGAAAACGACACATACCAGCTCGTCAAACGCTCTAAAGCGCTGACACGTGAAAGTGTTTGCAAAGTTCTGAATGTCGATCTGGCGCGCCTGACGGATTTCGTCGAATACGATCCGGCCTATGCCATTAAATTCACCATCTTGCGTGACCGCCCCAGCGGCAGCCCGGGCGACGGTGACATCTTCGGCGCCCAGCAATATGCACCGTTCCTGGACATAGAGATTGATATGACCGCCTGAGGAGCGAGACATGAACAAGCCCCGCCTGTCCGCGAAGGACGCCCCCGACCTGTCGCGCTTTGACTGGGAAGATGCCCTCCGGCTGGAGGATCGACTGACCGAGGACGAGCGCATGTTGCGAGACGCCGCGCGCAAATTCGCGCAGGAGAAGCTGCAGCCCCGCGTAATCAAGGCCTACCGCGACGAGGTCGAGGACCCCGGCGTGTTCCCCGAAATGGGCGAGGCCGGGTTGCTGGGCCTGACCCTGCCAGAGCAATACGGCGGGCTGGGCGCATCCTATGTCACCTATGGTTTGGTCGCGCGGGAAATCGAGCGGGTGGACAGCGGTTATCGGTCGATGATGTCTGTGCAATCCTCGTTGGTGATGTATCCGATCTATGCCTACGGCACCGAAGAGCAGCGGATGAAATATTTGCCGAAGCTGGCATCGGGCGAGTTGATCGGATGTTTTGGCCTGACGGAACCGGATGCCGGCTCGGACCCCGCTGGTATGAAAACCCGCGCGGAAAAGACCGCGGTGGGGTATCGGATCAGCGGCACAAAAATGTGGATTTCCAACGCGCCATTTGCGGATGTGTTTGTCGTCTGGGCCAAGTCCGACGCGCATGGCGGCAAGATTCGCGGCTTTGTTCTGGAAAAGGGCATGGACGGTCTGTCCGCCCCCAAGATCGGCGGCAAGCTGTCGCTGCGCGCCTCGACGACCGGAGAAATCGTGATGCAGGGTGTCGAGGTCGGCGAAGAGGCGTTGTTGCCGAATGTAGAGGGCCTGAAGGGGCCGTTCGGCTGCTTGAACCGGGCGCGTTACGGCATTGCTTGGGGGGTGATGGGCGCAGCCGAGTTCTGTATGCACGCGGCAAGGCAGTACGGGCTGGACCGCAAGCAGTTCAACAAGCCACTGGCCCAGACCCAGCTGTTCCAGAAAAAACTCGCCGATATGCAGACCGAGATCGCGCTTGGGTTGCAGGGTGCTTTGCAAGTGGGGCGCCTGATGGACCAAAGCCGCGCGGCACCGGAAATGATCAGCCTGATGAAGCGCAACAACTGCGGCAAGGCACTGGACATTGCACGGGCCTCGCGCGACATGCACGGCGGCAACGGCATATCGGAAGAGTTTCAGGTCATGCGCCACATGGTCAATTTGGAAACGGTAAACACCTATGAGGGCACGCATGACGTGCATGCCTTGATCCTAGGACGGGCAATCACTGGGTTGCAGGGGTTCTTCTAATGAAACCTCTGGAAGGTCTTCGGGTTCTCGAGTTGGCGCGTATTCTGGCTGGCCCGTGGATTGGCCAGACGCTGGCCGATCTGGGCGCGGATGTGATCAAAGTGGAGGCCCCCGAAGGTGACGATACCCGTCATTGGGGCCCGCCGTTCATCGAGCATGACGGCGATCGGTCGGCGGCTTATTTCCACAGCTGCAACCGTGGCAAAAAATCGGTTACGTTGGACTTCCGAACCGAAGAGGGCAGGGAGGCAGTTCTGGAACTCGTGTCCAGAGCCGATGTTTTGATCGAAAATTTCAAGGTCGGCGGGCTGGCGAAATACGGCCTCGATTACGCCAACCTGTCTTCTATCAATCCGCGTCTGGTCTATTGTTCGATTACCGGCTTCGGCCAGACCGGGCCCTATGCCGAACGGGCAGGGTACGACTTTCTGATACAAGGGATGTCGGGCCTTATGTCGATCACCGGCGAACCCGATCGACCGCCCATGAAAGTCGGCGTGGCGGTGACGGATATATTTACCGGGCTTTACGGGGTCATCGGCATTCAGGCCGCGTTAGCGCAGCGCGCGCTGACCGGTCGAGGCCAGCATATCGACCTGTCCCTGCTGGATTCTGCCACCGCAATTCTGGCCAATCAGGCGATGAACTTTCTTGCCACTGGAACGGTGCCGTGCAGGCTTGGAAACGGCCACCCGAACATCGTTCCCTATCAGGTCTTTCCAGTATCGGACGGCCACATCATCATCGCCACAGGAAACGACCGGCAATATCGCGCCCTCTGCAAAGTGATCGGAAAAGCGAACCTTTCGGATGATTTCCGGTTCAAAACGAACTCGGATCGGGTGGCACATCGTGAGGTTCTTGTGCCCATACTGTCAGAGGCGACATCCGGTTTCGACAAACAGGACTTGCTGTCGAAACTCGACGCGGCGGGCGTGCCTGCCGGCCCCATCAATACAGTAAGGGATATCATCGCTGATCCGCAGATAGTCGCGCGGGGCATGGTGATAGATCCAGGTGGCATTCCCGGCATTCGCAGCCCTTGGGTTTTCTCTGACAGCGAGCTGTCCGTTGAAAATCCCGCACCCGCTTTGGGTGCGAACAATAAGGATTTGCGGGAACTTTGGAAAGTTGCCGCTCGAAATTAGGATTGCGGCAGATCCTGTCCAACGAATGGGAACTAGCTCAATTGTTTTGCGTTCGTTTTGGTTTTATCGAATACATCCGCGACAATAATTTGCTATATATTTTCCCTCGAATTGTTAGTCTGGTAGCAATCGGGGTACATTTCGGCGTTTAGTGCAGTATCCGTGTTCGGATGGCCTGGTCTTGCGGAAGGCGCAGGGTGCGACGGACTCCCGGAGCAGCCCGTTTTGACCGAGGCCCAAGGAGTTATGAATCGTCAGCGCGGGACGCGTGGCTTTGGCCAGATCGAACCGGCCGATCCCCCCGCGCCCGACGAGGAGCTATGCTGGAAAGTTGACGGGGCGGCAAAAAGTCGATTCATTTCCCGCGCTTGACCGTCTATATTTGGGCATGATTACGTTGCGCGCCAGAAGGACCGGTGATTTGTTTGATCGCTGGTCGGAAAGAGAAGCGGCGACTGTGGCTGGATCGTTCTTGGGCGGGGGTGTTCCGGGATTGAATTGCTCCGGTTTCATCGGAGACCATCAACTTAAGTAAGGATGATGGTTATGACAAAAAGCAAAATGGCAAATCGCTACTCGCCTGAGGTCCGCGCGCGTGCGGTGCGGATGGTTTTCGAGCATCAGGGCTCGTATGAAACGCAGGCGGGCGCGATCGCGGCCATTGCACCCAAGATTGGCTGTATTCCCCAAACTCTGCGCGAATGGGTCAAGCAGGCTGAGAAAGACAGTGGCATGCGCGACGGCGTGACCACTGAGGAACGGGACCGGATCAAAGCCCTGGAACGGGAAAACCGGGAGCTGCGCCAGGCGAACGAGATACTCCG
>NZ_JBGQOJ010000009.1:0-138743 GCF_052119585.1 Pseudogemmobacter sp. W21_MBD1_M6
CGCGCTGCGTCACCGCGTAGCGCAACCCCATCACCTCGAAGGCATTGTACGAGGCAACCGAAACAGAGGCGTAGATGGGCACCCTCCCATCGGGCACATCAACGAAATTCGTGTAGAACGCGACCGGCTCACAGCTCAAGAGCTGTGCGATGATACGGAGATCTCGATCCTTCGGGATGTTCCCGCCGCTCATCCACCGGCTGACCGTCCGCGCATCCTTGCCTGTCGCTTCCTTGATGTCCTTCTGTGTGACACCACGAGCTTTCATCAAAGCTCTCATCTTTTCTCTATCCAACGCCATTTTGATACACCTCCGTAGCTTTCCTCAAGGTGACTGACATTTTTTTATATTGATAGATGTCATATTCCGGCGGGATTGCGGCCATAATTCGAAAAAAAAATTCGAAAGAAGGAGGTTTTACACAGCGCTACGGACAAAAAATGTCAGAACATCGCATCGAGAATGTTTGCGCAGGATACTGATTCGAACATTTGCATCCATCGACGGCCAAGACCGAGCCGCGGGCCGAGCTGATCGACCAGCATTATGCTATCAGGGGGCTGAAGTCTGACGGGCTGGTAGGCAGGTCCGCGAGTTTGGCGGCCCCAAATGACAACTGGAAGAAGGCCGGGATCGCAGAAGTGGGTCATCGCGCCAACGACGGGCAGGTTTGTTCGCATCGACGCCAGCAGCGGCCACGATCATGCTGTGCGATATAACGAACGGCCGCTTCGGAAGCGGCGCTTTGCAGCATCGATGATGATCGAGTGTCCGTTAAGCGCCGATCGCGTCGCCCATTCCTTCAACTTATGGCTAGGTCACTTGCGGTCTTTCCTGCCTCCAAAGCCTCCACGAACCACTGCGGTTTGCGCCCACAACCGGACCAGGTGAGCTTCGGATTCTCAGGGTGCCGGTATTTCGCCGCGGCTGGCGCTCTGGACGATTTCGTCTCGTTGCCGACAAGTTCGGCCAGGGAGTAGCCCAGATCCCGGGCGAGAGCTTCCACCTTGGCGCGGGCTTCCGCCTTTTGTCGATCCTCAAAGGTGGAGATCGCCTTGGCGATGTCCTTCTGCATTTTCTTCAGATCGGGAAGCGACAACGCCTCGAGATCGTAATCAGCCATACTATGCCTCGTGTCCTGAATGTTCCGGTATCGATAGCCCGCCGGGGCATGGGCCCGCAACTCCCGTAGGCAGGGGCATGTGACGAGGGTTGGTTGAACCATAATCTTGGCCGCTAGTGGGGTGCTGGGCTTGGGTTCAGGCAGTCCCGATTGGCAGGATGACAGGGTCTGGCATGGGCTCCCCGCGCTTCTCTGGCTTCTGGTCCATCCCTTCGACTGACAATCCCCTAATCCCGTTCGGCCTCCTGCGCGCAACCCCGCGTCAGTCCGGGCCGAGTTGCCCCTTTGGGGCTGCCCGCGCCACCCCGGTCCTCTGGGGGTTTCCGGCGTCCGTTCCGTCCACCGTGCACGCGTCACCCGACGGGCTTTTCCGGGTCTTGTCGAAGGGACGGTCCCGAAGACAGGAAACACAGGAGCTAATCATGCAAAACATCGTCATCCTCGCCGGCAACATCGGTCAAAAACCCGAAACCCGCACCACCCAGGGCGGTACCAACATCACCAACTTCAGCCTCGCCACCTCGCGCCCCCGCCTCTCGGAAGGTCGCGTCCTGCGCGACGAGAACGGCTACCGGATCATGGACACGGAATGGCACCGCATCACCTGCTTCAACGGTCTCGGCAAGACGGTCGCCGAGCATTGCGAAAAGGGCATGAAGGTCCTCGTCCACGGCCGCATCCACTATACCAAGTGGATCGACAGCATGGGCAACGACCGCTACGGCTGCGAGATCATCGCCGAGAAGGTCGACTTTCTGAGCCGCCCGAAGTCGGCCGAGAACGAAAACCCCGAGCTGGTCGACCGCGACGATGAGATCCCGTTCTGAGGAACGGGGTCTCCCCCTTTGGCTCGGCGGGGCAACCCGCCGGGTTCGCGGCACAGCCACAGGGCAATTCGTAGCCCAGGCAGACATGAATGGGTTACGGACCTAGCCCTATGCCGTGTTTTTCTTTAATCGCCTGCAGTAGCCAGGCGAGCTCCGACGAGCCCACGCATACCCGAACGATCTCCTGCCAAGAAACACGTCGTATCAGGCCTGGAACACGACAGGCTAACGCTGTTTGCCTGAGTTGGGCGTCAGCAGCTCCGTTGATCTTGTAGACAGGGTTTCGGCTATCGTAGACAAAGATCGCATGTCCATTTGATGGGTTCATGCGTCCATCACGGTCAACAACTGAAGCCAGAACGTTTCTGACGATCTGATAAGTTGGCAATAACGGGCATGGGGACAAATCCTGCGCGGCGTCCCAATCAAACAGTTCGGGAATGAATTCCCAATAGGAAATCCCAAGTTCGGATAAGGCGCAGCGCGTTTGTCTCCCTTGCTGGTGTGTGTAAGTTCCGTTGCAGATTGGTATTTTACACTTATCGTATCGTACACGAGAGCAAGTGCCGAACTCTGGCTCGCAAAACTTGCATTCAATGGCGACACGATAGTCGTCAGTCTCTAGGCACACATCCAACTGTGTCGGACGAGGCTCCTTCAATGTGTGAACATCGACTTCCATGGAAAGCGTTGTTCCGGGCATTGTGTTACCAAACGCACGGCGCCCGCATTCCGCCGGAACCTGAGACAGCAACTCTAACCGACCGGCTGCCTTAAAAGCTCCGAAAACACTTTGGGCCAGCGCCTGCGAACTTCGAAATGAGCGAAAATATTTGTGACGATCTGCTTCCGCGATCTGCGCCTCAATCTCTGACGCCATTTTGCTGTCAGGCGGCAACATGAGATTGGCGGATAGTCTTTTAACTGAAACGACCGGTGGTCTTCCCGGCCGATCGCGCCCGTCGAGGTCTTTTTCAGGAAGCTTCTTGGCACAGCTCCACCAAGTCCTTTGGAGCTGCGCTTCGTGTTCCACGGGGGGCTTGTTGCGATCACTAGGCACATTCATTGCGCTCTTGGGTACTGGGTGCTGGTACTCGAGTTTGGGAAACTGGATTAACCTTGGCGCCTTGGTACGCTGACCATAGTCAACCCGCGTGTTGGTCACGGATGCGAAGACGATGTTGATGCCAATAGCCTGTGATATCTCCCCCGTCTTCTCCTCCAATGCCGTTTTGGTTTCTGTGCCGGCGTGGAGCCATCTTGACCACCAGTCCGCTTCGCCGAGAACCATGATATCTGGTCTCTCCAGGACCATCTCGCGGCCATATGTGTCGCGAACCTCTTCGGCTATCCGGTGAAGATTGGCCTCTACGATAGAGGCATATCGCAGTCCCTCGAGCAGGGCCACAGGCGGCGGATCGCTTGCTCCTCCGGAGTGTCCGATCACCTTGAGTTCAACCAGAACTGCACGCCCGTGTTCTGTCAGGCCGAAAATGTCGATCTTGCCGATTTCACGATCCGCGCGTGTGGCTTTCAGCGCGACTTGGTAGTCAAGCAGTTCGAATTTTGTGCCGTCCGGCAGGCACCAGACTTGTTGCGCGTTGACCAATGCTATCGCAAAGTGCTCTTCTCTTCGGTTCGTTTTACCTTCTGTGCTGGGATAGCCAAACCTACCTCCAAGGTACGGCCGGCCATGTGCACGCTTTGGTGCTAGTCTTTTTAGGTCCTGATAGGCTTGGAAATATGTAGCAATGTCAATTTGGGCGATATCTTGGGACAATGAGGATTTGGGCCAACGGCGGGCAAAAAGAATATCAGTATTCATGCGACTTTCCTAAACGGCATAGGGCTATTTGTCAGATACTAAAGGTCATCTCCCGGAAAAGTCTGATTTTTCCCGCATTGCAGCCTGTGCTTCTCAGTCTTTGAGAGCAAGAGCGAGGTTGGTTGCTTTCGCGATGGGTTGAAGGCTGGGAGAGTGGCTCCCGGTGCCTGTCATGGAGGAATGCCGATGGGCGTTGTAGAAGTTTTGGACCCTGTACAGCCAGCACGGACGGGTGGTTACAAGGTTGATGTGAGCCGAGGTGAGCGGAACGGGCGGGTGTCGTCCGAATGGTTCAACCGGCCCGATGACGAGCGGTATCTCTCGCTCGACGATCTCTGGGCCAATGTGAAAGGTCGGTCGGAACGCAGCCGCAGCAGGGTGGTGCAGACGGCGGATATCCGGATCGAGGCCGCGCGCGACAACCCTGAGCGGCTGCACCTGATGCTGCCGAAAGCGGATGAACCTGTCGCGCCTACGCATTGGGCGTTTGGCCAGCTTGCCAGTATCGTTGGCGCGCCGGCCTCCTACCTGCGGCAGTTGCCTGCGCCGTTGGCGGGGATCAACCTGCAATACGGTCTGACCAATCACCGCGCCGAGCAGGTGAAGACCTTCGAGACCGAAGACGGCCGCACCGAACTGCGCGCCGTGACTGGCCCCGACTATGGCCGCATCCACGATTTTGAGTTGGTCGAAGCTGTGCAGCGCATCGCGGGCAATGGCACCGGAGACACGCGCTGGAAGGTGCCGGGCGTGCTCGACTGGTCGACTGGGGTTTATAACCCCGATGTCGAAATCAGCCGCGATACGACCACGCTCTATGCCTCGGACCGGGACGTCTTCCTGTTCCTCGTCGACGATCGCAACCCGATCGAGGCGGGCAAGCTGCCGGATGGCTCGCCCGATCTCTACTTCCGGGGCTTCTATTGCTGGAACTCGGAGGTCGGAGCCAAGACGCTCGGCATGGCGAGCTTCTACCTGCGGGCCGTGTGCCAGAACCGCAACCTTTGGGGTGTCGAGGATTTTCAGGAGATCCGCATCCGCCACTCGAAATACGCCGCGTCTCGCTTTGCCCATGAGGCGGCACCCGCGCTGACGCGCTTTGCCAATTCCTCACCACAGGGCTTCGTGAATGGCATCAAGGCGGCCCGTCAGCAGATCGTGGCAAGCAGTGACGAGGATCGCGCGGATTTTCTGCGCAAGCGGGGCTTCTCGAAAGCGGAGTCCGGCAAGATCATCGAGAAGGTGCTGATGGAAGAGGGCCGCCCGCCCGAGAGCATCTTCGACTTCGTGCAGGGGATCACGCGGCTTGCGCGCGACAAGACCCAGCAGGATGCTCGCCTCGACATGGAAGGGCGCGCCAAGAAGCTGCTCGACCGGGTCGGCTGACACGGTGCCGGAGGCTCTGTTGCCTCCGGCCACTTTATTGCCAAAATGAATTATTACTTGGTTGATGTGGTTCACGTTGGGCGAACATAAATGGCAGAGATAGATTGGTCGGATCGCGCATTTTACGATGATGGCGAATGGGTTACCTGGTCGGAGATCGACGAGCAGCTTCGCTACAAGGAATGGGGCGCAAAGTACCCGAACGCGATCAGGTCCATGATCCCCTATTTTGAGGATCTTATCTCTCTTGCTGAGAGCTATCATCTGGAAACTGGCCTTCACCTTTCTGTCTACGGCGATATCGGTGAACTGTTTGGCGCTATTACATACGGCATCAAGCTGAATAAAACCTATGCCCAAGGAGCTGATGGAAGGCTTGGCAACGACCACGTGGAAGTTAAAACCATTACGCCGTTTAAAACGAAAGACGTGGTCGTGGTCGACACAAATGGAAATTTCAACAAGCTATTGGTCGTGAAGATCAACGAGGACTTTCAGGTGTCGGCCAGAATGATCGACCGAAAGGAGTTGCCAAAACGCGAAGGTCGCTACCTGCGGGTTCGATGGAGCGATTTACCAGCGTCCAAATGACGGATCGTTGTCGCGCCTTCGAGTGAGAGGGCAGCTGTTTGGTCTTTGACGGGTGAAGTGGGGAGAGAGGCTTCCCGCACCGTCGGAGATACCCACATGTTCGATCTTCCTTTCCAGATCCAACCGACAACACACTCTACGGGCTTCGCGACGGCGCTCCCGAACCCGCCTGCCGATCCCTGTTTATTCTTTACGTTGACGACTGCGACGCGAACGCCTGCCGCCATGATGTCTGGACAGGCGCATCCCAAGATTCTGGATCGTTTCAATACGCTGGCCGAAGCCATGCGAGGGGCGATCGACCATGCCGAACAGATCGGCCCTGATGCCGCCCCGCAGCTTCTTGCGATACTTGATCACGACGAACGCCTTGTTCTGGCCGGAGCCGCCAGCGACGGCGCAGTCGCATGGTGCAATCCTGTTGCGAACGCGGTCGAGGCCCGCGCTGTCGTAACCGAAGCCTGCCAGTCCCGCGCACAAGCCGCCCGCGCTGCCGAATGGGATGAACCCGATCTCGCGCAGCGGCTGCGTCGCCGGGCCGATCTTCTGGACGCACGCCTTGTCGATCCGCTGTGGCGCGCGTTTGCCGCCCGGGCGCTGCAGATCGCGGCGTGAGACCCGAGAGACAGAGGAGGGCCGGGGAGGGTTTGAGCCTTCGGGGGTGCAGGAGAGTGCGCCACCTGAGGGGTCTGCCCTGTCCTCACTCAACGGAGATTTCCATGACCCAGACTGAACCCACTCTGACAGCGCCACTGCGGCCTTCCACCGTTGATTTCGGGGCGATCCTCGCCGGGCATGCCGAGCAAGCAGCCCGGATCGAGGCCCTTCGGCCCGGCAACAAGGACCGCCTGTTCGACGGCCTGATGGCAGCCGGTATCACCCATGTCACCGTGAGATTCGATGGTGCCGGTGACAGCGGCCAGATCGAAAGCATCGGTGCCTGGTCCGGCGATAAGGCCGTCGTCTTCCCCGCAACCGAAATCTCCTATGCCGCGATCACCTGGGACGCCCCCGAGGTCGAAATGCGGAGCCTCTCTCTGGAAGATGTCGTCGAGCAGCTGGTCTACGATTTTCTCAGCGACACCCATGATGGGTGGGAAAAAAACGACGGTGCCTATGGCGAATTTTGCTTCGACGCAGGCGCGCGCTGCATCCATCTGGAGTTCAACGAGCGGTTTACCTCGTCCGACCTCTTCACCCACGACTTCTGAGGGGGGCAACGATGGCACATCCTTATCACCACGCCCTGTCTTCGGTGAAGAAGTGGGGCGGCACGGTCGAAGATACCTTGGCCGTGCACGCTTGGTTTGACGCCTCGAAATCGATCACAGCGGATTTCCGGCACCGTGCTTTGCGCCACCATGCCGAGGGCGTCTTCATGGCCGAGACGATCTTCGGGCCTACCATCACCCTGTCTACCGGGCGCGTCATCCCGACCCGGTGGGTTGGCGAACAGCACGTGAAAGAAGACTTGGGCTTTATCCCAAGCTTCGCCGACTGGGTGAAGGCGATCCGGCCCGAGCCGTGGATGGGCCGAGCCGAAAAGATCGTGGCGTTGGTCGATCCGCACATGGCCGCCTATTTGGCTTCGCTCGTGGTCGAGGTATCCTGACATGACCGACCCCGCTTATCAGCGCCTCGGCCTGTCATCGACGGCCTCGCCCTTGGCCGTCGTCCGCGCGGCGGTCCGGGCACTACACCCCGACACGCGTGCGGTCCGCAGTTTTCGGACGGCGCGCAAACGGTTTTACCGGCAGATGCTCTGCCAGCATGCTGCGCGTCAGGCCGCGACTGAACAGCCTTCCGGCTGATCGGCCGGGCTTGCTCCCATTCATCACAATCAGTGTCCGGCCCATTGGCCGGGTCACTCTCATTTTCAGGAGGTTCCTATGGCGGACTACTTCACCCATTTTTCGTGCCTGATCGACGTCGGCACACCCGACAATGCTGCCCGCGCGCTCGCGCTGTTCCAGCAGTGTCGCGACAAAGATCAGGATGCCGACGATCCGCATGTCGCGGGCTTTGATCTCTCCCGTCAGGACGCGCCGGAGGGCAGTGCCCTTTGGATCCACGATGACGACCACGGTGATATTGAGGCTGTCATCCACTTCGTACTGCGCCTTGCCGAAGACCTTGATCTCTCCGGCCTCTGGGGGTTCGAATATGCCAACACCTGCTCGCGTGCACGGCTTGGAGCTTTTGGCGGCGGCGCGCATGTCATCCATCTTGGCAACCGCACCACGATAGGTTGGACCAACACCAACGAATGGCTCGCGGCCGCCTTGAACGGGGAGGACGTCGATGCCTGAAGTGATCTGCACGACGGTCTATCTATTCCCCGAACTGTCAGACGCCGCCAAGGAGGATGCCCGCAGTTGGTATCGCGAACTCGGCCCCCATGACGATTGGTGGGATGCGGTCTACGAGGATTTTGAGCGCATCTGCGAAATCTTGGGCATCCGCCTCAAGACCACCCCCGTCCGTCTGATGGGCGGCGGCACGCGGGCGAGGCCCTGCATCTGGTTTTCAGGGTTCTGGTCACAGGGGGATGGAGCTTGCTTCGAGGGCTACTTCAGCCACGCCAAGGGCGCGGCCGCCCGCATCCGCAATTATGCCCCGCAGGATCCAACGCTGCACGGCATCGCCGACCGCCTGTTGGCCGTGCAGCGGCGGAACTTCTACCAGCTTGTCGCTGAGGCCAGTCACCGCGGCCGCTACTACCACGAATACACGATGTCAGTGGATGTCACACGCGACAGCCCGACCTGGCAGCCGCCAACCGAGGAGGCCGAAGAGATCGTGACCGAGGCACTTCGTGATCTGGCCCGTTGGCTCTACCGCCAGCTTCAGGCCGAGTATGACCACCTCACCTCGGACGAGGTCATCGAGGAGGGGATCATTGTCAACGAATATACCTTCACCAAAGTAGGACGGCGGTTCGGGTGAGCTGCCATGCTGTCTTGCCGGTCGGAGTGGACGGCTACTTTGCGAGTGACCGCACGAGTGCCACCAAGGGCTCGAAGTCGTGCTGATCGGCGGCTCTGAGTGCTGCGATGTAGGTTGACCGGTGCGCACTTTCGGCGTTCAGCGTTCCACCACCAGACCAGTCGAGGAAGATGTCCGGATCGATCTTCGCCAAGTAGGCGTCCGCCATGATCCGCGCCCAACGTCCATTGCCGTTCGCAAAGGGATGGATCCAGACAAGACGGTGATGCAGGCGCGCCGTGGCTTCCAGCGGCTCGAAGCTTTTGTGGTCGCGCCAGTACCGCGCATCATCGAGGCAGGTGCGCAGCTCTGTTGAGATGTGCCAGACCGGTACCCCGATGTTCTTGTCTGTCAGACGGAAAACGCCGGCCCAGTCCCAGACTTCCCCGAACAGGCGTTTGTGGATTTCGCGCACTGTGGCATCTGTCAGGACGTCAAACGATTTTGGGCGTCGGTCGAGCCAGGTAAGGCCTGAGATGATGTTCTCCCCTTCGAGTTCGTTCAGCTCGCCGCGCGTCGCAATGTGCTTGGCCTTGAGGCCAAGCAGTTCGTCGGGCGTCAGGGGGGTGGCGCCGTAAGGTTCGTGAAGCTCGAGCGTCATTGCCAGAAATCCCGTCGACCTTCACGGATGATGTCGGTGGCGAGTTCTTCGATCATCTCGGCTTCGCTGCGCAAACCCTCTGTCTGCTCTTCGAGAGCCATATGCGCCCGCGTGCGCTGGATAATGCGTCGTGCCTTCGCACGGGCTTGGGCCAGAACGATCTCTTCAACGGGGCCTTCTCGCGGGATGATTGCATAGACAAGACGGCCGCCCATGGCTTCAGCGATCTTCTCCAGTTGGTTCACGGAGATGGTTCCGGCCTGTTCGTTCTGGATCGCGGCATAGATGTTGTTTCGTGAAATTCCGAGGCGTTCAGCAAGGGCCGGGGCATTCATCCCGATCGCTTGCTGGAAGGTGGCGATCCAGCCGCCGATCGGCTTTGCAAGTGACTTCGCCAGGCTGGCAGCCTGGTTGATCCTCTCTTGGGCCTGTCTTTGCTTCGCTCGGGTAACCGACATCTGCCAACCTATTATATTGCATTTGCGGTCATGCCGCCATGCCAAAGTATGGCATAAAGTGAATTTATGCAATGCTATAGATTTGCAACTTTATCAATTATGATATGCCACAGCATGGCGGATAGTCCATGCTTGCAATGCTACCGGATTGCAAGCCTGATGATCCATCACGGGCCTCAGCTAGAATCGAAACAACTCAGGTACGCTTCCTGCTTCTTCATCCCTTAGAATACAGTCACTTGTTCCCGTCGATCCACTTTGACATGAGCCCCTTGTCGCGAAAGCACTCATCCGGCACGGCGCGGCGTTTGATCCGGGCGAGGCGCTCGGCAAAGGCGACCTGCTTTGATGTCGGGCGGCTGTCCTGCGTGCCCGGCTTCAGCCTGGCCTGCGCCTCGATCCAGGCGCTGAGGGACCGGCGATCCTGCTGAACATCCCACGGCAATAGGGTCTGATTGCGCAGTGCCAGTGATCGCGCATAGGCGATCTGCTTTGGGGTCGCGGGCAGGGCATAAGTGGTGTTTTCCATCTGGGAATTCCCTTTCTGGCTTGTTTCCAACCATAGAACAGAACAGGAACAAAATCAAGCTGGCTGTCGAGACCAAGGCGTTTGAGAGAAAGAGGAGGGCCGGGGAAGGTTAGGCCTGAGGGTGCCCGAAAGAGGGTGTCCGGGCCTGATCCTGTCCCTCATCCCGGAGTTTCCAAATGACCCATCTCGCCCCCGTTGCGCCTGCGCGCGCGCTTACGCCCGTCGCCTCAATCCCCTCCCCAGATACTGCTGCAGCGATCATCGCCGTTGCTGAAGCGCTGCAACCCGACTTGGCACAGGGATTCCAAATCGACGGGCTGCGCCTGCGCCTTGAGATGGAGCACGCTTTTGGCGGCTCAGATGCGACAGGCGCCTGGGACTGGAAGCTGGCCTATGAGGCTTGCGAGGTGGCGCTGGTCCTCTTCTTGCGGAAATTCGGTCGCGCGCTGTTGGCCCGGGCTGGATCGCCTACAGCCTTGCTGCCGATCCTTGCCAAGGTATCAAACCTGTTGCCAACTCATACCCGGCGGTCGGAAGAGATGGAGCGCTTCCAGCAATTCAGCACCCCGCTGCCCATGGGGTTCGCGGCACTTACGGCCGCGCAGATATCCGCGCGCGATCTGGTCTTGGAGCCTTCAGCCGGGACTGGACTTCTGGCCATCTTGGCCACGATTGCAGGCGGCAGCCTCGCGCTCAACGAACTTGCCGAGGCCCGCGCCGGTCTGCTGCGCCTTCTGTTTCCGGAATCCCCTGTCACCTGCTTTGACGCCGCTCAGATCGACGATTACCTCGACGCGCCCCTCCGCCCGAGTGTGATCCTGATGAATCCGCCGTTTTCCGCTCTGGCCAATGTCGATGGCCGCACGACAACGGCGACGGCCCGGCACATCCGTTCAGCTTTGGCGCGGCTTGCCCCAGGTGGGCGACTCGTGGCCATCACGGGCGCGAATTTCGCGCCCGATGTGCCAGCCTGGGTAGAGACCTTTGCAAGCCTGACCGAGTCCGCGCATCTGGTCTTTACCGGCGCGGTGTCCGGTGCGGCCTTCGCCAAGCACGGCACCAGTTTCGAGACGCGTATTTCAGTGTTCGACAAATGCCGCGGTGGTGAGGCAGGTGGCATCACCGCCGATCTGACGCGTCCTATAGGCCCAGATGTGACCAGCCTGCTCTCGCTGATCACAGCGCATGTCCCACCGCGCCTGACGCTGGAAACGCCAATATTGCGCGCACAAACTCCTCTTACCCCCTTCCCGGGAAATTCTACCCATGCCACGCGAACCGCCAAGGGCAGGTCGCACGCGACGTCCGCAACAGCCACCACCAGCACCGCAACACAGATCGATGCTGAGGATCTTGGCTATAGCCTGTGCGACGCGACCGAAGACGGTGCCAGCGCGC
This sequence comes from Pseudogemmobacter sp. W21_MBD1_M6, assembly GCF_052119585.1. Lineage (NCBI taxonomy): Bacteria > Pseudomonadati > Pseudomonadota > Alphaproteobacteria > Rhodobacterales > Paracoccaceae > Pseudogemmobacter > Pseudogemmobacter sp. W21_MBD1_M6. The sequence continues at coordinate 11,725 of NZ_JBGQOJ010000009.1, forward strand.
GCCTATCGGATGCCATTTATGAGACCTTCCGCCTGCAGGCGATCGACATTCCCGGGGCTGAACCGCACCCGACCAAGCTCGTCCAGTCGGCAGCAATGGCCTCGGTCGTGCCGCCGAAACCGACATACCTCCCCAAACTGCCCGCCGCAGTCCTGCGTGATGGCCTCCTGTCAGACGCGCAGCTTGAGACGGTAATCTACGCGGGCGAGGCGCATGGCGCGCAGCTCGCAGGCGCGTGGTGCGTGGATGAGACCGGCGATATGATCTCGGCCGCACCTGAGGACGCCACTGATGCCGTCCGCTTCCGTCGTGGCTTCTTCCTTGGCGACGGCACAGGGGCAGGCAAGGGCCGCCAGTCGGCCGGGATCTTGCTCGATAACTGGGCGCAAGGACGGCACAAGGCGCTGTGGATATCCAAAAGCGACAAGTTGCTTGAGGATGCGCAGCGCGACTGGTCCGCGCTTGGGCAGGAGCGCTTGCTGGTGACACCGCTGTCGCGCTTTGCGCAAGGCAAAGATATCCCGCTGACCGAGGGCATTCTCTTCACCACCTATGCGACGCTGCGCTCCGAAGAGCGTGGCGCCAAGAAATCCCGCGTCGACCAGATCGTCGACTGGCTGGGGGCGGATTTCGACGGGGTGATCCTGTTTGACGAAAGCCACGCCATGGCCAATGCCGCTGGCAGCAAAGGCGAGCGCGGCGATGTCACTGCCTCGCAACAGGGCAGGGCGGGTCTGCGTCTGCAGCACAAACTGCCCAATGCCCGCGTGGTCTATGTCTCGGCCACGGGCGCGACCTCAGTCCACAACCTCGCCTATGCGCAGCGCCTCGGGCTTTGGGGCAGAGAAGATTTCCCCTTCGCAACCCGCGCCGAGTTTGTCGAAGCGATCGAAGCCGGTGGCGTGGCGGCCATGGAGGTGCTTGCCCGCGATCTGCGGTCCCTTGGTCTCTACACCGCCCGGTCGCTCTCTTATGACGGTGTGGAATACGAGATGCTGGTTCACGCCCTCAGCTCTGAGCAGCGTGGCATCTACGATGCCTATGCCGGGGCCTTTGCCATCATCCACAACAACCTCGCCGCAGCGATGGAAGCCGCGAACATAACTGGCGAAAACGGCACGTTGAACCGACAGGCCAAGTCGGCTGCGCGCTCGGCGTTTGAATCCGCAAAGCAGCGCTTCTTTGGTCACCTGCTAACCTCCATGAAAACCCCCACCCTCATTGCCGCCATCGAGGCCGATCTCGAGGCGAGACATTCGGCGGTCATCCAGATTGTCTCGACCGGCGAGGCGCTGATGGAACGCCGACTTTCGGAAATCCCGACTGACGAGTGGAACGACATCCGGGTCGACATCACGCCGCGCGAATACGTCCTCGATTACTTGGCCCATTCCTTCCCAGTTCAGCTCTTTGAGCCCTTCACCGACAGCGAAGGCAATCTCTCGTCCCGGCCTGTGGTGCGGGATGGCCAACCGGTGGAATGCCGCGAAGCCGCCGGCAGGCGCGACGCCCTGATCGAAAAGCTGGCATCATTGCCACCCGTGCCGGGGGCGCTTGACCAGATCGTGCAGCGCTTTGGCACCGACCTCGTGGCTGAAGTGACGGGCCGGTCGCGCCGCATCGTGCGCAAGGGCGAAGGGGCAGCGGCACGGCTGGTTGTGGAAAGCCGGGCGGGCTCGGCCAACCTGGCGGAAACCGCCGCCTTCATGGATGACCAGAAGCGCATCCTGATCTTCTCGGACGCGGGCGGAACGGGGCGCAGCTATCACGCCGATCTCGGAGCGAAAAACCAGCGACTGCGCGTCCATTATCTTCTGGAGCCGGGCTGGAAGGCAGACGCCGCCATCCAAGGCCTCGGCCGCACCAACCGGACCAATCAGGCGCAGCCGCCGCTGTTCCGCCCCGTCGCGACCGACGTGAAGGCGGAGAAGCGGTTCCTCTCGACCATCGCGCGTCGCCTCGACACGCTGGGTGCCATCACACGGGGCCAGCGCCAAACCGGCGGGCAGGGGCTGTTCCGGCCCGAGGATAACCTCGAGAGCCCCTTTGCCCGCGACGCGCTGCGCCAGCTTTACCGCCGCATCTATCGCGGCGATGTGGCGGGCTGCTCGCTCGGGGCGTTTGAGGATGCGACGGGCCTCAGTCTGACCGATGACAACGGGCTGAAAGACGACCTGCCCCCAATTACGACGTTCCTCAATCGTCTGCTGGCGCTGACGATCGACATGCAAACCGTGCTGTTTGCGGCCTTCGAAGAGCTTCTCGACCAGCGGATCGAAGGTGCCATTGCCGCGGGGGTCTATGACCTCGGGTTAGAGACACTACGCGCCGAGAGTTTCCGCGTGACGGACGCTCGGGTGATCTACACTCATCCGGGCTCCGGTACCGAGTCCAAGCTTCTCACCATCGCGGAAAAGCGCCGCAACACACCACTGTCGCTGGCCGATGCGCTGGACTGGCTCGACGATCCTAAGGCGCACCTACTGGTCAACAGTCGCTCAGGCCGGGCTGCGGTGCAGGTGCCCGCGACCAGCCTGATGCTGGATGATGGCACCATCGAGCCCCGCCTGCGCCTGATCCGCCCCACCGAGGCGAACACGGTCCCGGCCAGGATCATGGAGGACACACATTGGCTCGAGGCCGACCGCGCGGCATTCAGTGCGGCCTGGTCTGCCGAACTGGTGGAGGTGCCGGAGTTCTCGGAATCCACACTGCATATCGTCGCGGGGCTGCTGCTGCCGATCTGGAAGCAACTGCCGCAGGATGAGACCCGGGTCTATCGGCTTCAGACCGATCACGGGCAGCGTATCATCGGTCGTCGTGTCTCGCCGACTTGGGTCGCGACAACGCTCGCCACTGATGCGCCAAAGCTCACGAGCGCGCAGGTTCATGCCCTCGTTCTCGAGGGCAAGACCGTCGTGCGGCTGGCCGAGGGGATGGAGTTGCACCGGTCCCGCGTCATGGGGGTGAACCGGATCGAACTGTCGGGCTTTACGGAAGCCGCCAAGGACCGGCTCAAGGCCGATGGCTTCTTTTCGGAGATCATCAGCTGGAAGCTGCGCCTGTTCTGCCCAGCAGACTCCAGCGGCATCGCAGTGCTTGATCGTCTGCTTGCACGTTGTTCTGTGACAGGACTACATGCTCGTGGAGGGAACTGATTCATGTATTCTGAGACTGAAGATCTTGTCCGCGATTTGGCAGCAAATGCCGAAAGCGTTTGTCGTGCATACCTTCCCGCCGGGCGGCGGGAAGGGTCCTACTGGATCGTCGGCGATCTGCAGAACAATCCCGGCCGGTCGCTCTTCGTGCGGCTGGCGGGTCCGGCATCCGGGCCGGGCGCAGCCGGCAAGTTCACCGATGGCGCAACCGGCGAGCATGGCGATCTTCTGGACATCATCCGCGAGAGGACAGGGATCTCACGCTTTCCTGATCTTCTGGCCGAGGCCCGCGCGCATCTTGGCCGTCCGCAACCGGTCCTCCCGGATGCGCCAGTGCCGAGAAAAGCCAAGGCCCCCGGTGGCACGCCAGCGGCGGCGGCGCGCCTGTTCGCAGCCTCTATGCCAGTAGCAGGCACGCTTGCCGACACCTACCTCCGCGCCCGGGGCCTCACCCATGGCGGGGTGATGGGCGCCCTGCGCTTCCACCCGAAGTGCTGGCACCGGGATGAGGGTCAGACCAAAAGCATCCCCAGACCGGCGCTGATCGCGGCGGTCACCGATGGGGCAGGGGCCTTGCGGGGCGTGCATCGCACCTGGCTGGCGCCTGACGGACAGGGAAAGGCGCGGGTCGAGACGCAGCGGCGTGCTATGGGTCACCTCCTCGGCAATGCCGTCAGGCTGACCCCGCATGACGACATCCTCGTGGTCGGCGAGGGCATCGAGACCATGCTGTCCCTGTCCGAGGCGGCCCCCGGCCTTCCCGTCTGGGCGGCGCTCTCATCGGGTCATCTCGGAGCCGTTCTGTTGCCGGAGGGGTTGCAGCGCCTCTACATCGCCATCGACCGCGATCCGGCTGGGCAACGCGCGGCAGAGAGGTTGAGCGCCAGAGCCACCAAGGCCGGGGTACCGGTGCGGGTACTGGAACCACTGCTCGGGGATTTCAACGATGATCTCCGGGCGAACGGCAAGGAAGCGCTGCGCCAGCATCTGGTAGGGCAGATCGGGCGCGAGGATCGGCAGCGCCTGTTGGCTTGAGCCACGACGCGCAAGGGGCGGTCCGGGGCTGCGGGGGCAGGGGCCCTGCAGTCCTGTCGCGGGTGTGGATCATCACCTTTGCCTCTTTCTGGGTAAATCTCATCCACCCGACACCCGAGCGGCCTTCAAGAGATGGGCAGGCGGCCGTCAAAGGCGACGCCCCCTCAAGGGCGGCAGGCAAGCTATTTCCGCCGCGGCGGACGAGCCCCCGCTTTGCATCGCGAAACAAATAGCTTGCCTGCCGCCCTCCTCCACATGCGTTCCGGCCCCGAAGAGGGGGTGAAGGGGCGTCGCCAGTGACGGCTATCGCAGCCCATGAAGGCCGCGCGGGATGACGCGCGGACGAGACAGGCCCGGAGGCAAGAAATAAATGACGATCCAAACCCACGACGATGTGTATGAACCTGCCCACACCGCATCCCAGACCGCCCATGCGCTCGATGAGCTTCAGCTGTACGGCTTCCGACCCTTTGATGAGCCCGATCCGCGCCCGATGCCCGACGGGCAGCGCCTTGCCGTCGCTGTCGCCGACATCTTCGATGCCCTCGTTGCGACCCTGGAAGACACCCGCATGGAACCCGACCTTGAAGAAGTGCTCTGGGGCCAGGTCAACCTCTTCCACCGCGCCACAGCCCGTATCGAGCGGTCGCTCGATGAGAACGAGCAGGCGCAGCGCCGCCTCCAACGCGAGCAGGACGGCTCCGAGGTGAAATCCGTCGAGCTCGAACGTCTAACGGCCGAAGGCCTGACCCTGATCGAACGGCGCAATTGCATGGACATGATGCGCGATCACGCCGCCACCGAGTTCGTCCATCACACAGGCTCGGCCTGGCGGCCCCGCACTGGCTCGATGGTGAACCGACAGCACATGACCGCAGCACTGATCGACAGCCGTGACTTCCTGGCCGCCAAGCGCCGCGCGGAAACCGAGGTGATGCTGCCTGCTGGCCCCAAGGTCGCCTTCACCGGCGGGACCGACTTCAACGATCACCGCCTGATTTGGGGTAAGCTCGATCAGGTGCAGACCAAATATCCCGATATGGTGCTTCTGCACGGTGGAAGCCCCAAGGGCGCGGAACTCATCGCGGCCAAATGGGCCGAAGCCCGGGGCGTCACGCAGGTCGCTTTCAAGCCTGACTGGACCAAGCACGCCAAAGCAGCCCCCTTCAAGCGCAACGACGCGATGTTGGATGTGCTGCCAGTGGGTGTCCTCGTCTTCCCGGGCACGGGGATCCAGGAGAACCTCGCCGACAAGGCCAAGAAGCTGGGTATCCCGGTTATGAAGTTCGAGAAGGGGGCGTGAGCTCCCTTTTTACTTCGTCGAACAAGAACATTGTGGAAACGTCAAAGAGCCCTTGATATTGTTATCTGACTAGAGGTGACCACAACATGATGCAGCAAATGGAAGTGTTCCCGACGGCCGTCGATCTCAAGCGGGTCGATCCGTCTCTCAACATGCGGCGCTTCTATCGCATGACGATTCAACCTGACCTGTTTGGAGGCGCGTGCCTTGTCCGCGAATGGGGGCGCATCGGATTTCGAGGGCAGATGTTGATCGAACAGCACCCCGACGAGGGGCATGCAGTGACTGCGCTCTTAAAACTCGCATCGGTGAAGCGTCGGCGAGGATACTTGAATTCCAGACAGTGAGACCTGTTGGGCTTGGCTAATGACACCCCCAACGACGGAACACCATTCCCTGCATGATCGCAGTGTGAGTCAAACTCTTGAAATTCTATTGATAATCACACTCACGCTCCCTAAAGTTGTCACAGGCCCAGTTAATGGGCGCGCATAGTTACAATGCGCATTGCAAGGCTGGGAGTCCAAGGTGGATAGCGACAGGTCAGAACTTCGTTGGGGAGTCGAGCAACGCCTCGAGTTCATAGAGTTCCGCCTGTTCTGGGAGGGGCATGTGAACCGGAGCGATCTGATGGACCAATTCGGTGTCTCTGTGAACCAAGCGTCCACCGACCTTAACCGGTATATCGGCTTTGCTCCTGAAAATATGGTCTATGATAAGAGCGCCCGCACTTACGTGCGCGGTTCGGAGTTCCGACCGCAGTTCCTGGAGCCTGACGCGAGCCGTTATCTCACCCAATTGCGTTCAGTTGCCGACGGTATTCTTGATCGTGAAGATTCTTGGATCGCAGATCTCCCAACATTCGCTTCTGCGCCAACGCCCGTTCGAGGCGTAAATCCGGTGACACTGCGGTCTGTGGTTGGCGCAATTCGTCGGTCTGAGGAGGTAGAGTTGAAGTATCAATCTCTGTCCAGTCCGGAGCCTCGTTGGCGTTGGATTGCGCCGCACGCTATCGCCTTTGATGGGTTTCGTTGGCACTCCAGAGCCTTCTGCCTGACTGACGAATGCTTCAAAGACTTTTTGCTTTCACGTGTTCTTGAAATCCGTGCTGTGCGTGAGAGCCAAGTGACGGCGACCAATGACAAAGACTGGAACGCCGAAGTCACTTTGGAAATTGTGCCGCATCCCGCTCTTTCAGAAACGCAGGCAAAGGTCATCGCCCTTGACTACGGTATGCGTGGCGGCAAAGCGAAGATCAAAGTCCGGCGGGCGCTGCTCTATTACGCGTTGAGACGACTAGGACTTGATACAGACCCGGCAGCGCGTCGCCCGCAAGACCAGCAAATTGTCCTTTTGAACTCATCTGAGTTTGGGGTTCCGATTCCCAGTGCGTCGGGTTCGGCGATCGAGGGGCCCAGTGCATGATTGAGTCACTTGATCGCGTTGTCGAAGACCTTGTCGTCGTAAACAGCAAACTGCTGTTGCTGATCGGCGCGCCAAACTCGGGAAAGAGCGATTTGCTCCAGCAGTTTGCCAAACGCAGGGATCTAAAAATCCTGAACGTTGGCGCTGCTCTAGGGCGCGAATTACTTACAGTTCCAAGTCCGAGGAGACACCTGCAGGCGTCCGATCTGTTGAAGGGACTGGCGGGTGAGTTTACGTCCAACGGTCTCCTGCTGATGGATAACCTTGAGATTTTGTTCGACCAAGGGTTGCGGCTTAATCCGCTCGATTTGCTTAGACGGCACGCGCAGGCGCGACGCGTCATTGCTGCTTGGCCAGGGGCACTAACGGAAAACAGATTGTCCTACGCGACGACAGGACACCCAGAATATCAGGACTATGGCTGTGATGGCTTGGTCCCGTTCAGAGTTAATTGAAAGGAAACCACGAGATGGCAATGCGCTACGGCGATCTCATTCAATTTGAGCCTATTGAGTCAGTTATTCAGCTTCTCGACGCCGATCGTCCTGACGAAGCCAAGAAGTTGGTGTCGACCTATGTCATCTCGGACGACATGGCGGATCGGATCGCCAAACTCATGATCCCCCAGCTTTCGTTCGATGAAGCCGTCGACCACAAAGGCGTCCTAGTGGTTGGTAACTATGGCACCGGTAAGTCGCACTTAATGTCGGTGCTATCTCTCGTCGCCGAAGACGCGTCATATGTGCCGATGATCAACCATCCGCAGGTTGCAGAGGCGGCAAAGGCGATTGCCGGCCGGTTCAAAGTGCACCGGATCGAGATATCGAGCCTGATGTCGTTGCGGGATATCATTACCCAACAGCTTGAGGTCTTCCTCGATAAGCATGGCGTGGATTACACATTTCCCCCGGCTGACAAGGTCGTCAATAACAAGGCTGCCTTCGAGGAAATGATGTCAGCCTTTGCGGAAGTTCATCCTGACCAGGGCGTTCTCTTGGTGGTCGACGAATTTCTCGAGTTCTTGCGCTCGCGCAAGGATCACGAGCTGGTTCTTGACCTTTCATTCCTCAGAGAGATCGGAGAGGTGACCAAACATCTCCGGTTCCGGTTTGTCGCGGGCGTTCAGGAAGCGATTTTTGACAGCAGTCGCTTCCAGCATGTGGCAGACAGCCTACGTCGCGTGAAAGACCGCTTCACGCAGGTTTTGCTGGCTCGACAAGATGTGAGCTTCGTTGTCGCTGAGCGACTTCTGAAGAAGTCTTCTGATCAGCAAGACAAGATCCGTGCCTATCTTGGGCCATTTACAAAATTCTATGGCTCTATGAACGAGCGTATGGACGAATATGTGAGGCTATTCCCAGTCCATCCTGACTACATCGGGACGTTTGAGCGTCTGGTCTTCACCGAAAAGCGCGGCGCCTTGGTCACGCTGCGTGATCAGATCCAAGCCATTCTCGGCGACGAAGTGCCGTTAGACCGCCCAGGGCTCATCGGTTTTGATAAATTTTGGGATACGGTCGCGAAGAATTCTGTCCTTCGCTCTGATCCGAACATCGGGCCGGTGCTCAAAGTATCCGAAGTACTGTCGGAACGTGTGTCCAAAGCCTTTACACGCCCGGCCTATAAGTCCATGGCGCTACGCATTATTGATGGTCTTTCTGTCCATCGACTGACAACGGGTGGCGACATTTATGTCCCAGTTGGCCCTACGGCCGAGGAACTGCGAGACACGTTGTGTCTGTTTCAGCCTGGCATTGAAGATATGGGCGGGGATCCATCTGATGACCTGCTTACGGCGGTCCAAACGACGCTGCGAGAGACTCTGAAGACGGTAAACGGCCAATTCATATCGAAGGCGCCGGACACGGAGCAATACTATCTCGATCTCAAGAAAGACGTTGATTACGACGCCCAAATTGAAAAGCGCGCGGAAGCATTGTCGGAAGATGCTCTCGATCGTGCCTACTATGGGGCCATTCGCCAACTCATGGAGCGGACCGACGATTCCAGCTACGTGACGGGGCACCAGATTTGGCAATACCAGATTGAGTGGCAGGAGCGCCGCGTTGAACGCATCGGCTATCTCTTCTTTGGGGCTCCCAACGATAGGCCGACTGCGCAGCCGGAGCGGGATTTCTATCTATACTTTATTCAGCCGTTCGATCCGCCACGATTTCGTGACGAACAGAAGGCCGACGAGGTGTTTTTCCGCCTGAAAGCACCGGATGAAACGATCAAGCGACTGCTCGGCTTTTACGCTGCGGCGCAGGAGCTTGCGTCAACCGCAAGTGGCGGGGCCAAAGGAGTGTACCTTGACCGCGTTCGCGATACGCTGCGCGAAATGAGCAAATGGCTGCAGGAAAAGCAGCTCGAGGCTTTCGAGGTCACGTTTCAGGGCAAATCCAAAACACTCAGGGACTGGACCAAGGGCATTTCTCTTCGGGACAAAGCTCGCTTGGGGCCTGATGAGCGCATCAACTTCCGCGATGTTGTCAACGTAATCGCGGGGATTGCGCTAAGCAGCCGGTTTTCTGATGTATCGCCGGAGTACCCAACGTTCTCAGCGCTGGTTACCGAATCCAACAGAAAGCAACTGATCGGCAACGCCCTTCGTGCGCTCAGCGGCAGCAACCGTACAAAGGACGCTGTGATCGTTCTCGATGGTCTCGAAATGCTTGACGGGGATCGCATCGACCCGGTCCAATCGCGATATGCACAAGACATTTTGGCCCGCCTAAAGGCCAAGGGGCACGGACAAGTGCTCAATCGCAGCGAGTTGCTGGCTGGTAATGCCGACATCGAATATTTCAGCCCGGACAAGTATCGGCTCGAAACCGATCTCTTGGTCACAGTGCTCGGATCGCTGGTCTATTCGGGCGACATCGTTTTGGCGATTACCGGCGACAAGATCGACTCTGGTAAAATCAGCCTGCTTGCTGACCGCCCACTTGAAGAATTGAAACAGTTCAAACACGTTGAAGCTCCCAAGGAAATCAACGTGGCTGTGCTGCGCTCTTTGTTCGAAATGCTCGAACTCCCGCCGGGGCTTGCACAGCAGGCAACTCAGGGATCGGATGAACCCGTAAAGGCGCTTCAGGAGGAGGTAAACAAGCTCACAAAGCGTGTGCTTGCAGCCTCGACCGATATGGCGAACAGGCTCAGCTTCTGGGGTCAGCCTCTTCTGCGCGACGAGGAAATCCGCGATTGGCGCTCAAAGCTCGATGAACTCAAAGCCTTCTCGGAAAGCCTGTCGCCCTACAACACAGTCGGTAAACTGAAGAACCTGCGCATCGGGTCTGACGATATCGCAGCGCAAAAGAAGAACCTTGAGGTTCTGAGTTCTGTTGAGGGGCTTAATAGCCTGATTGGTGAACTTGGGAATACGGCAAGCTACCTTGGCCAGGCCGAGTTGGTGCTTCCGTCGGACCATGCTTGGGTGAAGCAAGCCCAGGACACCCGCAAGCAGGTTCTCGAGGCCCTATCGACCAGCCAGAATGGATCCGAACACCGGCAGACCCTCAGCAAGCTCAAGAAGGACTACCTGACGGCCTACGTCAGCCTGCACAGCAAGGCACGTCTTGGGGTTTCCGAAGACAAGACCAAGACCGCACTACGCAAGGATTCTCGCCTCGTGGCAATGCGGGCATTGGCGAACATTTCGCTGATGCCGACTAGCCAGCTCACCACGTTCGAAGAGAAGCTCGACAAGCTGAAAAGCTGCGCGTCGCTGGTCGACTCCGAGCTCTCGGCCAGCCCGGTCTGTCCGCACTGCAACTTCCGCCCGGCGAACGAACAGGGCGATATGCTGCCCGCGGCCAATGTTCTCAAACAACTGGACGATGAGCTCGATCAGCTGCTGGACGGCTGGGTGCAAACGCTTCTCGACAACCTCGAGGATCCGATAATCCAGTCGAACTTCGAACTGCTAAAGGAAGGCTCGCGCAAGATTGTCACTGGGTTTGTCGATACCAAGACGCTGTCCGATCCTGTGACGCCTGAGTTCATAAACGCGGTGCAGGAGGCGCTGTCCGGACTCGACAAGGTGGTCGTCTCTGGCGGCGATATCCGTCAGGCCTTGCTACAGGGCGGCTCTCCTGCGACCCCCGAGGATCTGCGCAAGCGGTTCGAGGCTTTCCTGACCGACCGCTGCAAGGGCAAAGACACCACCAAGCTGCGCTTTGTGGTCGAGTAATTTCACCGCCAACCATTTTGAAATGAGACAAACAGATGACTGAGCAAATGAAAATGGATGGCGGCAAGAACGGCGGACCGGTCGAGTGCCTTGGCATGACCTTTCCAAGTGACGACGCGCGACGTGAGCACTTTCAGAAGCTTCTGGCCGAGAAGCTGCAAGACCCTGCGTTTCGGGCTCAGGAAGGCTTCCCGAAGGGAACCGATGACGCGATCCTAGCTATGTCAGATCCGCCCTATTATACAGCATGCCCAAACCCATGGTTGGCGGATTTCGTCTCGCAGTACGGCCGTACGTATGACCCTGCCGAGAAGTATTCACGGGAGCCGATGGCGATTGACGTATCCGTTGGCAAGACTGATGCGCTCTACAAGGCGCATTCTTATCATACCAAAGTGCCTCACCTCGCAATCGTACCATCTATCCTACACTTCACCGATCCGGGCGACATCGTATTAGACGGATTTTCTGGCTCAGGCATGACCGGTGTGGCTGCCCAGTGGTGCGGGACAGCTCCAGCCACCTATCGCCATCAACTCGAACTCGAGTGGAAGAAAGCCGGGCAACCAGCGCCAAAATGGGGGGCGAGACGGATAGTTCTCAATGATCTTTCTCCCGCAGCGACATTTATTGGCGCGAATTACAATATCCCGTTCGACGTGGGAGTCTTCGAGAGGGAAGGTAAAAAGCTTCTTAAGGAAGCGGATAAGCAGATCGGTTGGATGTATCGGACGCTGCACAGTGACGGGAGTACAGAGGCCAAAATTCAGTACACAGTTTGGAGTGACATATTTAGCTGCCATGCTTGCGCAGGCGAGATAATTTTCACTGAAGCTGCGTTAGACGTAGAAACAAAGAAAGTCTCAAAGACCATTACTTGCCCTCATTGTGGTGCAGTAGCAACTAAGGAGCAAATGGATCTTGTTTTCGAAAGCTTTGTTGATCCGGCTACAGATTCCATTTCGCAGCGTCCCAAGCGCGTTCCGTCTCTGATAATCTATAAGATCGGAAAGGAAACCTACGAAAAGAAACCGGACAAAATGGATTTGGATCGGTTATCAAAAATAGCGGATATTCCACTGCCTTTGGAAATGCCGAAGAATTTCCTGCCCGACTGCCAAATGACAAGGGTTGGCCGCATGCGCACGACGCGCACTGAGGCTATCCATCACATGTATTTGCCTCGTGCAGCTCAGGGCATGAGTGAACTCTGGCGGCTCGCGAAAAATCATCCCGATGCAAGAATTCGTTCGTTCCTCATATACATGGTGGAACAAGCAATTTGGGGGATGTCAACTTTGGCGAGGTATACGCCAACACATTTTTCGCAGGTGAACCAGTACCTCAGCGGCGTTTTTTATGTTGCCTCACAGATATCAGAATGCAGTCCTTGGTATATAATGGACGGAAAACTAAAAAGGCTTGTTTCGGCTTTTCAAAAGTATCACCCTAAGAAAGGAGTTGCCGCGATAACAACAGGTTCAGCGACCGCTCTTCCTTTGCCAGAGAATAGTATTGATTACATCTTCACCGACCCGCCTTTTGGCGAGAATATCTACTATGCAGATCTAAACATCCTTGTAGAATCTTGGCATGGAGTCACAACGGACCCAACCCCTGAAGCAATAGTAGATCGGGTGAGGGAGAAAGCGGTAGTAGAATACCAACACCTGATGACGCAGTCATTCCGTGAGTATTTCCGTGTTCTAAAGCCGGGTCGCTGGATGACCGTAGTCTTTTCAAACAGCCGCGCAGCGGTCTGGAATTCAATTCAAGTAAGCCTTCAGCAGGCTGGATTTGTCGTTGCAGAGGTCAATGCGCTCGATAAGAAACAGGGAAGCTTTCAACAGCTGGTTTCACCAAATGCAGTAAAACAGGATTTGGTTATCTCTGCTTACAAACCGAATGGAGGACTCGAGGAGAGATTGGCCGAACGTGGTGCTGCCCCAGAATCCGCATGGGATTTTGTTCAGACCCATTTGCGTCAGCTACCTGTGACCAAGGGAAAGAGCGGTATCCTCGAGATGGTTGTGGAGCGTGATCCCCGCCGCATCTATGACCGGATGATCGCTTGGTTCGTCCGCCACGACTTCCCTGTGCCTCTCTCCACTGAAGAGTTCCTAGACGGCTTGCGTAGCCGCTTCGCTGAGCGGGATGGCATGGTCTTCCTATCTGAACAGGTCGCTGAATATGACCGAAAACGCGCTCAGTCTGCTCAAGCGCCCCAGATGGAGCTGTTCGTCTCCGATGAGCGATCGGCTATCGACTGGCTGACGGATTTTCTGCGTAAGCGTCCGTCAACCTATCAAGAAGTGCATCCAGAATTCACGACTCAAGTAGGGGCTGGCTGGAAGAAGCATGAAGCAAAGCCCGAACTGGCGGATCTGCTCGATGGTAACTTCCTACGCTTCGACGGGAACGGCGACGTGCCGAGCCAGATCCACAGCTACCTGTCGACCAACTTCAAGGATCTCCGTGGTCTGGAGAAGGAAGACCCCCGCCTGAAGGCGAAGGCGAAGGACCGCTGGTTCGTGCCAGACCCGAACAAAGCGAAAGATCTCGAACAAAAGCGCGAGCGCTCGCTGCTGAAGGAGTTCGAGGCTTACAAGACCGCGACCAAGCGCCAGCTGAAGGAGTCGCGCCTCGAGGTGCTGCGCGCAGGTTTCAAGACTGCCTGGGCGTCGAAGGACTACAAGACGATCATCGGCATCGCCGAAAAGCTGCCTGACGAGACGCTGCAAGAGGACGAAAAGCTGCTGCTCTGGTACGATCAGGCGCTTACCCGCATGGAGGCCAATGCTTGACGTATGCAGATAACAGACACGGCATCGGTGAACGGTGCTGGCATGAGCCACATGCTGTGTGGTCTAATGAATGAGTTCCACTCAGGTCTTTATGACATTTCCCCAGCCGCAACATGACGCAACCTTTTTGCGGAGGACGCAGCGATTTCTCGCGTTAATGGAGTTGGCAGATGGCACCCAAGAGCTTGTCTATTGCGCAAACTCTGGCGCAATGGCCAGTGACTTCAGTTGTGGGTCGCGTGCGCTTATCTGGGAGAGTGGCGACTTAAAACGAAAGAGGCGTTTCACTTGGCGGGCAATTGAGACCAATGGGCTTTGGGTTGGAACAGACACTCACCTTTCCAATCGGATTGTGGAAGAAGCTCTAAGGTTGCGGTTGATCCCGCTTTTGGAAGAATATTGCATTGTTTTCCGCGAACATGTCGTCGAGCCAGGTGTTCGGGTGGATTTCATCGTATCAGGCCCAACTGGTGAATGCCTCGTAGAGGTAAAGAGTTCTAATGTTGTGGAGAATGGCGTGGCTCGCTATCCTGACTCCCCAACGCCTAGAGGCCTAAAACAACTTAAATCCCTCACACGCAAGGCTTCTGCTGGGCATCGTGCAGTCCTGCTATTTCTCGTACAGCGCAACGACGCTCGAAGTTTTGAGGTGAGCGCATCGCGTGATCCTGCTTATTATCAAGCTTTCGAGGCTGCAATTGCAGCAGGCGTTGAAGTGATAGTCTTGGGCGTTTCGGTCCACCCTGAGGGCTTTGGAAAGCCAAAATTTCTGCCGTACAATACAAAAGTAGATGACGTCATAGAACCGAACGATAATTCGCTGATCCGCTTGGAGAAAGATACATGAAAGATGGGGACAGCGGAAAAGACATTGGCACATGGTGCTGGCATAAGCGACATGCCGCGCCCTGCCGTGTCGTGGACCAGGAGGAGATATGGGGCGAGACCTCATATCGGGTTTGGCTGCCGGGCAAAGACGCCGTCGTCCGTGCCCGGTCGCGTGATCTAGGACCACTCGATGCTGTTCGGCCGACAGTGGACCAGATTTTGCATACTGCCGCTGCGGCAAAGCTCCTGGATGCGCTTGAGGATAACCTGCTTCTGGCACCAATCCAGTCGAGCGTCGTGCCGCTGCCGCACCAGCTTTACGCACTGAACCGCGCCATGAGCCGGGACCGGATCCGCTATCTGCTGGCGGATGAAGTTGGGCTTGGTAAGACCATCGAGGCCGGTCTGATCCTGCGGGAGCTCAAGCTTCGCGGCATGGCAAAGCGGATTCTTGTCGTGGCACCAAAGGGTTTGGTGCGGCAATGGCAGGCCGAAATGCGCCTTCACTTTGGTGAGAATTTCCAATTCATCGAGCCGTCCGAGTTTTCCGCATATCGGCAGTTTCGCGATGACGAGGAAAATCTTTGGCGGTTGCACGATCAGGCGATTTGTTCGCTGGATTCCGTGAAGCCGCTTGAAGGTCGGCGCGGCTGGAGTGCTGAGCAGCTGAGCACCTATAACCGTGAACGCTTCGAAGACTTGATATCGGCATCTTGGGATCTCGTGATCATAGACGAAGCCCACCGAATGGGCGGGAGCACCGACCAGGTTGCGCGTTACAAACTTGGCGCAGCACTTGCCGAAGCTGCGCCATATCTCTTGCTTCTCTCCGCAACGCCTCACCAGGGAAAAACCGACCAGTTCCACCGCCTTATGCAGCTTCTCGACCGTGACTCCTTTCCGGATGAAAATAGCATCTCCAGTGATCGTGTGCGCCCGTTTGTAGTCCGGACCGAAAAGCGGTTGGCGATCGATGCCGAAGGCAAACCTCTGTTCAAGCCCCGTTTGACACGGACGCAAGCGGTCGCCTGGTTGGACCGCCACAAGGCGCAGCAGGGCTTGTACGAGGCAGTCACTGAATACGTTCGCCACGGCTACAATCAGGCCATGGCATCGAAGCAAAGACACATCGGTTTTCTGATGATCCTGATGCAGCGGTTGGTGACTTCTAGCACTGCGGCCATCCGGGCCACCTTGGAAAGGCGGCTTCTTGCTCTGGATGACGATCACCGTCAATTGCAGCTGTTTTCTGCAGAAGGCGTCGGAGATTGGCATGAGCTGACGGGTGATGATCAGATTGATGTTGCCGTGGCATTTGAAGCTTTGGGCGATGAGCGAAAAGACGTAGAGGCGCTTCTCTTTCTCGCGCGTGAGACCGAGGCACAGGGAACTGATGCCAAAGCCGAAGCGCTCTTGGAGCAGATCTACAAGATTCAGCAGGAAGAGAACGATCCTGAACTGAAGGTCCTGGTCTTCACCGAGTTCGTTCCAACACAGGCTATGCTCGCGGAGTTCCTTGAGAGCAGGGGTTTCTCAGTTACAACGCTCAATGGCAGCATGGATCTGGAAGCGCGCGGCCGGGCTCAGCGGGCATTTTCAGGGGACGTACGTATTCTGGTCTCCACGGACGCTGGCGGCGAGGGTCTCAACCTCCAATTCTGCCACATCATCGTCAATTTTGATATGCCGTGGAATCCCATGCGGGTCGAGCAACGGATCGGCCGTGTGGATCGTATCGGTCAGCCTCATATTGTGCGGGCAATAAATTTCGTGCTCGAAGACACGGTCGAGCATCGCGTTCGGGAAGTCCTCGAAGCCAAACTTGCTGTAATCGCCGAGGAGTTCGGCGTGGATAAAGTTGCTGATGTGATGGATTCGGTCGAGGCGGAGCCTCTCTTTGATGAGCTTTTCGTTCAAGGGCTTCAAGATCCTGCTTCGATCGAAACCGAATGCGATGCAGTCCTGACTCAGCTTCGAACCACGTTGACGGAAAGCCGGAAGAGTAGCGATCTTTTGGCTGACGGGCACGATCTGGATGCGGATGACGCGCGAAAGTGGCGTGACCACCCGGCTCAGTTTTGGCTTGAGCGTGCAATTACCACTGGGCTGCCAGCGCGCGGTGGGGAAGCTACACGAGAAGGCGATACTTGGCGGATACGTTGGGCCGATGGCAGTGAGTCAGCGACGGTTTGCTTCGACGCGCGAACCGCAGCAGACCGACCTGAAATCGAATGGGTGACGCTTGAAGACCCTCGGGCACAAGCCCTGATTGCGGATTTGCCACGATGCATCTCTGGTCAGCCTGTACCTGCCGTGCGCATAGCTGGGCTTCCTGACAGCGTCAAAGGCGTCTGGTCACTTTGGGAAATCAGCCTAGCGGCTGACGACTTCAGCCGTCGCCGCTTCCTATCCGTGTTCGTCAATGACGAGGGTCGTGCCTTCCAGCCCACTGCAAAGCGCATTTGGGATGTCCTTCTCACGGAACAAGTCGAACAGATCGAAGCCCATGCAACACAAGACCCACACGACTGGTATAGGCGGTCGAAATCCGCGGCCATCGCTCAAGGTGAGCGCGTGTTCTCTGATCTTGTGACAGAGCACAAGACACGGATTGGGGAAGAACGCGCGCGCGCGCTTTACGCTTTTGAAGCCCGCCACCAAGCAATTGGAAGGGTTGGGCTTCAGACAGTTCGTGATTATCGCAGGAAACGTCTCCAGAGTGAGCATGAGGTACGAATGGCGCAACTAGAGGCAGCGGCATCCTACTCGCCAGATCTTAATGCACTTCTCGTTTTGCGCGTTGGCGAGTTAGCGCTTGGTGAGAAATGAGTGTTTGGACCGACCGCATCCTGCAGGAGTTTCCTGCCGAACTTTCACGCTTCTGGATCGCTCTGGATCCGGATGGCCTCCTTTTGGATGAACGCATCCTGCACGGCCTTCGTGAACGTGGATTTGAAGTCCTGCCATTCGAAGACGCTGTTTCATTCAGGACCGAGTATGAGGAGCGCTACCGGGCGGCATGGGATACTGGCAGGGAAGGAACTGCAAAGGCGCTGGTCTTGCAACTGCGAGGCACAGACCCCAACTCACTCCCCTGGGACTACATCAGATCAGCCCGCACGCTTAATCTGAGCCTGGCTGATCTTTTCCCCAAGCTAAGCTATGGCGTCGTCCGGCAGATCGACTCCGAACACCACGAGGCCCTGTTCCAAGCTTGCAAAAAGCATGCGGCACAGCCTCTCGGCGAGGGGGCGACCAAAGATTTCGTTCTTACCCACATCTTCAGGCTTAGCCCTTATTTGCTGAACAGGCCGGAGGATTTCTGGCGAGAAGTGCTGCGTCTTCACTATCGTGGAACAGGGCTGCCAGAACTGCTAGCGCAACATGTCGCTGCGGTCTTGAGGGATACGCCCCTCGGGACATTACCGATTGTCGAGCTTCTCTCGTCCAAGACCGATATGGTTCGCGCGGTCCAAGATGCATGGTGCGGTTTTCTAGCACAGCACGGTGTCCGGACTGAGGGTTCTGCTGGAGTGCGGGAGTCGTCCGAGCGGGCCGCAATCACGGTGCCATTCGATCATCCCGATGTGCGGGTCATTATTGATACCATGTTCCTCGAAGGCGTCCTTCAGCCCGTCGAAGTTGATCAGTTGCCTGCCGAGCTGCCTGACTGGATCAAAGTTGGGCTGATTGCCGATCCTCGTGCACTTAGCCATCTCGTATCAGAAGGCGCAAAAAGGATCACTGCGGATTTGCCAACGATTGACGCGTCGCATCGAGATTGGGTGGAAGCGGCACGTCGATTGGCAGAGCTCATCTATCGCTTCAATGAGCTTAAAGCCTCCGATGCCGATAGCCTGCAGGTACAGATACAGACGTTGCAGAATGACGCTGATGCGCGATTGAGGGAGTGGGTATTTCAGCACTTTGCGGATCTGCCATCGCTGCCCGTCGCGAAATCTCCTGTGATGGTACATCATGTCCCGAGGTATCTGGCCATGCGCCGCAGCGCAGGCGAGGACCGAATAGCCCTTCTTGTGTTTGATGGGCTGGCTCTGGATCAGTGGGTCCAAATCCGTGAAGATTTGTCGGCCAGGACACCTGAATTTTCTGTAGATGAGGGCGGGTGTTTTGCGTGGCTACCGACGCTGACGTCGATTTCACGTCAGGCTCTTTTTTCCGGGCTTAAACCCCGAGAGTTCCAGAGTTCGATGGACACAACCTCGCAAGAGCCATCGCTTTGGACAAGGTTCTGGCAAGAGCACGGACTTCGGAAGCCCGAAGTCATTTTTCAAAAAGGGCTCAAGCGCTCTGAACAGCTGGCCGCGCTAGAGGAGAATCTTTCGAAGCCGACAACGAAAGTAGCCGGTATTGTTGTCGATATGATCGATGAAATCGTGCACGGAGCAATGCTCGGAAAGCGCGGGGTCGCCGGGCAAATTCGCGAATGGTGCGATACTGGCTTCATTGAAAAGCTATTTCTTATGCTCACTCAGCACGGGTATCATATCTATCTCACAGCGGACCACGGCAATGTTGATGCCGAAGGTATTGGACGGCTCAGCCAAGGCGTTGTATCGGAATTGAAGGGTGAGCGGGTCAGGGCGTATCGCAGCGAAGACCTAGCGTCATCTGTCCCGCCCGAAATTGACGCGTTTCGGTTTGGAAGTCCCGGGCTGCCTGCTGATTTCTTGCCGCTCTATGCAAATGAACGCGGCGCGTTTGTACCTAAAGGAAACAAGATTGTCGCTCACGGAGGAATGGCGTTAGAGGAACTGATTGTGCCGTTTGTAAAGATAAGAATGAAGAAAGAAGAACATGCGACCGACAGCACCTCAAATAGGATTTGACCGCTTTATTCGCCTTGAGTGGGCGACAAAAGCACTAGAAGTCAGGGCGGGTCTCGCGGAGATCGACGAACTTGAAGCCATCTTGGATCAGGCACATTCAGGACCGGCGGCCAGAAAGAAGACCAGAACGGTGTTGAACCGCCTCTGGTTGGAGCCGCGCAAAGGCCTTGAGCCCTTTGCGCAAAGAGCCGTAGAGCTTTTTCAAGCGGCGCCCAGTACGCCGCCGGCTGCTCTCACATGGGGAATGGCTATCGTAACATACCCATTCTTTGCCAAAGTGGCTGAGATCATCGGTCGACTAACGTCACTTCAGGGTGACTGCACCACAGCTGAGGTGCATCGTAGGATGGCGGAAATCTACGGCGAACGTGAAGGGACACGAAGAATGACCAACATGGTCCTTCAATCCCAGATCGACTGGGCAACGCTCGAACGGAGTGACAACGGAAAGACGCTTACCCGAAAGAAAACCATTGCTCTGGAAGGGCCGGATCTGGTGCGCTGGATGACCAGGGCCGTGCTTGAGTGCGCGGGGCGTCCTGTTGGTCTTGGGACGTTAGATGCGCAGCCAGTGATTTTTCCGTTTGGTCTTGGCGAAAATCTCGGGTTTGTCTTGTCGTCAGCACCTGACTTAGACCTGCGCGCGGACAGTGCTGGAAGTCAGTTCGTTTCGATACAGGACTAGTGGGGTCCGCCGGAGGCAGTTTCGAGCGACGATGGCGATCAGGCACTGGTTGCCTTATTCAGGTCTAGCCAATAGCGCGTGTGCCGCCGCTCACCGGTTCGTTTGAGCGCATCCTTCTCGACGAGGTCCTGCAGGTCCCGCGTCGCGGTCGCGCGCGAGGTGCCGGTGATCTTGAGGTAATTCTCGGCGCTGAGCCCGCCTTTGAACCCGGTAGGACCTTCCCGAAACATCCGCGCGATAGCTTTGTCCTGGCGCTCGTTCAATTGACCGCGGTGGCGGTCGTAAAAGTGCGCCTTGCTGATGAAGAACCCGACACGGTTGAGCGTTACCTGCTGAGCTGTGAGGACGATCTCCGCGAACCAGATGAGCCACTCCGTCACGTCCAGCGTCTTTTGATGGAACTCGAGCTGGTCGTAATAGGCTTTCCGTTCTTTCTCAATCGTAAAGGCGAGCGCTATGAGGCTCGGTTGGCCAATGTTCTGCGCCAGCGACTTTTCAGCGAGGGCGCGGCCCAACCGGCCATTGCCATCCTCGAAAGGATGGATGCTCTCAAAATATAGGTGGCCGAGCCCCGCGCGTGTCAGGGCTGGAAGTGGTGTTGCGCGGCCGGGTCCGGTTTTGTTGAACCAGTCGACGTAGCGCTCCATCTCAGGCGTGACCTGAGCTGAGGAAGGAGCTTCAAAATGGATCGTCGGTCGTTCAAGGCGGCCCGAGACGATTTGCATCGCCTGGGCGTGCCGTCGGTACTCGCCAATGGTCTCCAGCCGACGATCATGGGACAGGAGCATCCGGTGCCAGCGAAACAGCGTCTCGTGGTCGAGCGGATCGGCAAAACCCGAATAGAGGCCCACCATCATTTCAGCCACGCCCTGCTCACGCGGCTTGGTGGGGTAGCTGTCGGGGTCCAGTCCCATATGGCGGCGCAGAGACGACTGAACGCTGAGTCGATCGAGGATTTCGCCCTCAATGGCACTGGTCTGCATCGCTTCTTCGCTTAGAAGTTCGATGCGTAGTTGCTCGCGATCAGGCTGGCTGACATGATGCACGGCACCGACGATCTCGCCGGAGGACAGCAGAAATTTCTGCTCTAACGGCTCCAGAACGGAGGCGTCATACCGGAAATCCGGCCAATCAGGCAGTGTCCAGTTCCAGCGCATGAGTTATAGACATCCTCTCTATAACTCACATATAGATCATTTGTGATGCATAGAAGTCAATGCTATCGCTCAAAGAACCTGCTTGGTGGGATATGCTGACTATGGACAGGCTGAAAAACAGGTTGACCGGATTCGCGCTGAATGACGGTAGCTCAGGCCGCCCATCGGTTTTCTTATGCGACGATCCAGTTTGCCTGCCGTTCAAGGCTCTGTTCAAGTTGCCGCTCTTCAGCCTGCGCCGCTTGTTTCACCTCTGAGATGTCAACTTTGAACCTCTCGATGACCACATCAGTGCGAGGCAGATCAAACCAAGCTTGCTGCAGCTCCCCGTTGTTCCATTCATATAAGTAGCCGACATGTTCGCGGTCGTGGCGGTTAATGATCTTTCCAACTGCTTCTGCATACAGTTTTTTCGTTTGGGTCATTCATGTTCTCCAATGGTGACGAGGCGACATGGAGGACAAGTCCCTATCCGCCGGTGGTATCTCCGCAGCCATCGTTGGCTGCAATCGGTGGATATGAGCGAGCACCCGCCACAGTTGCATCTTTGGCCTTGATGCCCTGTGCCGAGTCGCTAAATCACGGCCCAAGACGAAATTGAACGAAGCAGCTCGAAATGGGTCACTGTATGTCGCTGATAAAGAACGGAAAATTTTTTCAGACTCCACATGGCGGCAGCGAAGATTTCAAGGAACTATTCGCACATGTGGCGGCGGCCGGGGTGGGACGCCCCGTGGACGAAGACGGTTTTCCACAGGGGCCATGGACACCAGAGCTCTTAGCGGATGCGATCTCACAGATCGGCGCAAATCCTGCCGGTATCGAATTGCGAACGGTCCAGCTCTGGTTTGAGAACAACGAAAAGGGCATCAGCGCCAATAACATTCGCTGGCTTGCCCGGATCTTGGGGTGCAATGACCCGAAAGCCGCAAGCGTCTGGCAAGCTGAGTTGAGTGCGGCCCAGTCGCGACTGGTCTCAAAGCGGCGCGCGGCCCGCTGCACCGAGAGCAGTTTGCAAATCGAGCCTGACGATGATCTCCAGTCGCTGCGGACGCCGGACCATGCGGAGGACGAAATACAACGAAGTTGGTTCAGCCTTGCCCGGGTTTCCGAGGCGGCATTCAGCAGCAGATCATGCCTGAATTTGCCCGCATCAGTCTTTGCAGGAGCCGTCGCGCTTCAATTCGTCTCTTATTTTCTCGGCATTCACAGTGTCACCTATGCTGGCGAGGGCGGCGTTGAAAAGCAGGTGGGGTTTCTTTGGGCCCCGAACTGGACCTTTCTCTTCATCGTTTTTATGCCGCTCTATCTGTCCATCGTGGTCGATCAGATTGCCACTTGGAAGGGCATGGGGCGCTCCAGGCTGCTTTCCAACCTGGGCGAAGCAGAGAAGACCGACGATTGGATGCAAAAGGTCGAGGCTTCATCCTACACCTTCGGGGCCGTTTTTCTCATCTGTATCGGATTTGCCGGCGTCTTCCAGTGGGTCTATGTGCGCCTGATCCCAGTTTTGAACGGCAGGGGTAACTATGCAATAGACTGGGGATCACAGGCATTTGTGCGCCCGGATGAAATTGGAATTATTCAGCAAGTGGCATTTACCGGAGCCGCCTATCTTTACATGAGTGTCTGCTTCTACCTGTTCGTCGCAGGCCTGATATTGCTTACGACATTGGTCGACGACTTCGCGCAGCTGGAGGAGAACTTGCATCGTCAGCTCGGTGTAGGCCGATCCCGTCCGGCCGAAGCAATCGGTTCGAGGATCATGCGCGGAATTTTTCGCTGCACGGTCGCCGGGCTTCTCATCGCGATGTGCATGAAGCTGCAAAGCTTGTACGTCGTTGTGTCTGCCCCTAACATTTGGGCTTGGCTGGTTTCTGACATGGGCTCGGTCACCACTCGGCTTGGCCGGCAAGTTGATTGGGGCGAGTACAGTATGCCAACGCACTATACGAGCCTCCTGGTGGCCTTCCTGGTCTGTGTCGTCTTTACCTATGGGGTTACGCGAATAGGTCTGAAAAGTTCTCTCGACATCCCATTGGTAAGAATGACGACCGCGGTCCTCTTTCTGATCCTGGTCTACCTTCTGATCGGTGTGATCACGGGTTTCACCGTTCTCCTTGGAATCGGACTTCTCGTTGCTGTGTATGGCCTGTTCGACCCTGGATTCAGAGCTTCAAACAAGGCGCAGCGGGGCGGCGGCTATGTACTATAGTTGGCTCGATCGATGGGATGAACGTCGGACGAGGCGTCGCGATCACGAAAAGAGGGTGACCGGGTTGGAGCTCGACACTGAGCTCGCATTTCCCTCGGCGAGGAGCTCTGACGGAGATGAAGAATTCTACCGTCTAGCTGAACAAGCGGTCACAGACTCGCCTTCGTTTTTCGGTTTGGATGATGGCCTCCCGCAAACGAGCCGGGAAGATGTATGGCTAAGTTTCCCGTCGAGCGTTGCGACCGAGACCATTGATAACAATACGGTGCGAGCAAAGCTGACGACGGCCAAGGCGTCCAATCATGCACTCGTGGTATTCCACCACTGGAACGCCACGTCGCGCAACTCGCAACTCGCAAAATTCTTTGCTTGGCGCGGCTTCGCAGTTTTTGAGATCGCGATGCCCTATCATCTGGAACGCGAACGCCCCGGTTCCACCCACGCCGATTTTATGCTCAGCCCGAATCTTGGCCGCACGGTTCGGTCGATAAGACAGGCGGTGGTAGACGGACGTCAGCTCATCAGAATCTTGAAACGGGACGGATACGATAAGGTGTCTGTTCTCGGTATCAGCCTGGGCTCTTGGGTAGCCGGCCTGATTGCTGCCCATGAACCTGCGGTGACAAAAGCCACGCTGTTTCTGACGGCTGGAAACCTCGCGGACATGGTGTGGACGGGAAGTGCGACGCGACATATTCGCACCAGCCTGGAAGGCAGCATCGATCTAGCCCGGTTGCGCCGGGCGTGGGCACCTTTGAGCCTTTCGAGTTATCCAGAAAGACTCGCCCGGCCCGGGCTCGAACTACAGATGGTCTTGGCCCGGCGGGACCGGGTCGTATTGCCCGACTTGTCACAGGATCTGATCGCCCGCATCGAGCACGCGGGTGTCAAGCCAATGGTACAGTGGGTGAACTGCGGACATTACTCGCTGTCCCTGCCTCCTTATATACTGAGTGCGGGGATATCTGCGTCAAAATTCTTAAACGCCTAATGTCCCGCGGTCGCAACCGGTGGTCGGCATCCGATCACGATCATGCGTCATTCGGGCGCTTCGACGTTTCCGGGGCATCTTTCTCCCTTTCAACCGCACCGTCTTCCAACCATCTATTTCCGTACCTCGATGGTTCCGCGTTTGGCATGAGCTCGTCCAGTAGAATGTCGATCTCTGCCCAGATGCGCGGCTCGACCTGCCCCCGGATCAAGGCCCATTTGCTCAGGACATCGAGTGGGTCGTGATCGCGCAACAGGACGGCCAGGCTTGTTGTATCAACAGCCAGCGACGTGCGGGCTTGCCATTGCGTGTTGCGGGTGCGCTGTTTGTCGGAAGCTGGCGCGAAGATCGGTGACAAATGCCAGCCCTTGACTGCGCGGCGCAGAGCGGCTCGCACCACATGTGCGGGCTCGACGCCACAGGCCTGCAATGCCGCTTCCTGCCGTTCGAGGGCATTGACCCTGATATCGATCTTTCGGGTCGGGGTCTTGGTTCGGGTTGGCACGGAAGGCTTCGGATCAGCATCTTGGCCAGTGCTCTCCACGTGGACCGTATGCGGTGCCTCTGTCCTTTCAGTCTCGGTCCCTAAGGGATGCATTACAGGATCGGCAACGGACGCGGGTTTCGCAATCACAGGTGCCGGCCCCTTTTCTCTCCTTTCCGGAATATCCCTGTCGGCCTGTAGCAGCGCCGCAGAGTAAGTCGGATCAGGTCTCGTCACTGTCGGGATTTTCTTTCGCAATCGACTGCCCTCACGCCGCCAGAATGTTATTGAGAATGTCGGTTGCCTCCTCGAGGGCCTCGACGACATGACGAACATGCGGGCGCATCAGCGGGTTGGGATCGGACTGCTTTTCCAGCGCCAGAGCATGGAGAAGCCCTTTCTGATCCATCTCTTTGTACGTGTTGCGGCGCATCATCACGGTCTCGATCACTGGAAAACGTGTGAGGGCCTCTGAGATCAGAGCAGCGTCAGCCTTGGTGGTTTTCGGATCGACCATGTTCAGAACGACGTGGTGACGCGGGAGGCTGTTCGGCTCGTCAACCCGGGTTTTCATGATCTGGAACCAATCGACCGTCTGTGCGCCGACGTCAAAATCCGAGGTCGACAGCATGACAGGCGTTACGATGTGGTCGGCGAGTACCGCAATGCCGTCTGACCATTCAGCACCGACCCCCGCCGTGTCGATGAAGATGAAGTCTGCCGTGTCTCCCACATAGGCCTGCTCGATCTTGCCTTCGACATCAGCAACACTTTCGACAGTAGCGCAGTGGAGAAGCGGTGAGCCAAGACCCCCAGCCTCCGCCCGCGCATGCCAAGCTCCGAGTACCCTCGTGCTGTCAGTATCGACCAAAAGCACTCTGCGACCAGCGGCAACGGCTGCGCTGATCAAGGCGCGCGAGAGCGTGGTTTTCCCACTCCCCCCTTTCCGGGCCATCGCTGCGATCACCACGAGATTGTCGTTCGGCATTTTGGCGTCCTTTTGCAAAAATAGTGAAAAGCAACAAAAAGGTTGAAACGTCGCTAATCGTTTGAGGCGGCAGGGTCAAGCAGATGTCGGGATGCGATGTGCACACGGCATGCTGCGGGGGCCGCCCTACGTTCGACGCTGAGCGCCTGACGTGCTGCGACTTTCAATTTCCGAAGGACGGTTGACGGGAGCCGGCATGCGGAACGCATTTGACGCGAGACGTGATCCTGCTGCCGTGCTGCGCTCCACAGCAAGCAGTCGACGCCCAACAAAGGACGTCCTGCGGTACGCCGAAGACGGCGTACGGACGGCGTGAAGCGCGCGGCATTTGCCACATCGCGCGGTGCAATGAGCGCGAAGCGCGACCCATTTGACAAAGGACGGAAAATCGCCCCTGCGTGGCGATTTTCTACATTGAGTACAAGCCCTTACTGCCGACTCCACTTGCGTTGGGAGTCGACGGGCTTGTACGAAGTTGGCAAGAAATAGGAACGTTAACTTCAAAATGTCACGCGGCCGCAGACTGACCGAGACCGAGCGTCTGAGCATCGCCAGAGAGCGATCTCAGGGCGTTCCTGCTGCCGATCTTGCTGTGCGTTATGACGTCAGTCTGAAGTCGATCTACAACGCTGCCAATCACGCCTCGGAGCGGCAGATGGCCAATGCCAGCCGGTCGCGGGTGATTGGCATCCGTGTCTCGGATCGCGATCTTCGAGGCTTTGATGCTGCTCTGGCGCGGCGCGGTATCGCGCATCGCTCAGATGCCATGCGGCGGTTGATGCTCGCAGCCGATGACATTCTACGACCGGACGAGTCGACAGCCGAAGAGCTGCGCAGCATGAGTGCGGCGCTCAACCGGGTGGGCAACAACGTCAACCAGGTGGCACGGAGGTTGAATGAGGCCAAGCTCAGAGGAGAGCCTCTGCCATACACTGCTGCGAGCCATGCGGAGATCCGCGATCTCGCGGGCCTGGTGTTCGACATGGCCGACCAGATCCAGGAGCTGTTTCGGGCAAGACGCCGATCGCTCGATCTATCGGTGACACAGGCCCTCTCCGGTTTGAACGCGGAGGCGGATCATGACGCGGAGTGATCGCGCGCGGGGCGTTGGATCATCTCTCTTTGATCGCGACTGGAGCCGAGTTTCGGGAAGCTGGCAGGGGCTTGCAAAGGGTGCGCAGATGGTGCGGGCCGCGCGCGGATATTCGCCGGCGATCTTCAAGGCCATCTCAAAGGGTGGCTGTCACACCGGCGCGCAGCTTCGGGCGCAACTCACCTATCTCACCACCAAGTCAAGCCACATCCTCGACAGCCGTGGAACCCATGAGGGGATGAAGCAGCTCTCGGAAGCTGAGATCACGCGCGTGGCCCGCAGGTTCGAGAACCAATGGAACGAACGCTACAGCCCAAAACTTGGCCATACCTCACATCTGCTGATGGCGTTTCCCGTTGGAACCAAGGGCGAAGAGGTGCGCGACATTTGCCAAACGGTCTGCGAGCGGCTCTTTCAAGGTGAGGGGTCGCAATTCGATTATATTGCTGCAATACACCAAGATCGCGCACATCCACACGCGCATATCGTTCTCAACCGCCGCAGCAAGGATGGCGAAATGTTCTTCCTCGGGAAAGATCACCACTTCAACTACGACGCCTTTCGGGTGGCGATGGTCGAGGCGGCCCAGGTCCATGGGATCCGGCTCGAGGCAACGCGTCGTCTCGACCGGGGCGTCACGACCTACCGCGCCGAAATCGACGAGATCTACAAAGCGCGTGAAGAGGGCCGGCCGCCGGTTGAACGCCAGCGAACGGGCGCTGATCTGGCGGCAGCTTTGGAGGCGGTCGGGCGCAATGCGCTGGTCTATCGCGGGCTCGCGGCCGAAGCGTCACGATCAAACTTCGAAGACCTGGCCGAAGCCCTTGAACGAGCCAGCACCATCCTTGCCAGTGGCAGTTCAATCCAATCCGATGGAGCCATTTACATGTCCGACGACGAGACGGCGTTTGATACGCTGATTACCGAGTTTTCCCAAAACATCCGCCAGATCGAAGCTGCGATCGACAGGGCACCTGCCACCGAGCGACCGGAGATCGAGCGCAAGCTCACTGACGTGCTGGCCTCGGTCGCGCATCTGAACCCGCTCGGAGATCGTTCGGGCGCCCTGATCGATGCACCGTCCCGGGACGGCATCTATGCGCTGCCCAATGTGAGTGAGGATCATCTCGCGCGCCTCGATGAGGGCGAGGTGAAGGAGAAGCTCGCCGAGGCGCTGCAAGGGACTGGTATCGATGCCGATGCCGTCGCGGCCCGCATGCGCGAGGGGGCCAGCAATGCTGCGCTTGAGCGGCAGTGGCTGGCGCAGGACCTGCGCGCGATCGCAAAGGAGGGGGATCTCGACTTGGAAAAAGCCGAGGACCGCGAGGACGCCCTTGACCGGCTGGAAGCGCTACATGTCCGGTTGGGCGAGGTCCTGACAGGCGCGCAGGTCTTGCGGGACGTAGATGAGGTGGAAGAAGGAGAGGGCGATACCCAACTCAGGCTTGTCGATAGCGCGCAGCTATCAGGCCAGACCACCCAAGTTGACCGCCCGGACGTGTTCGCCGCAACGGAGAGGCAAGATTTCCGGCAGCTGGTGGCGCAGTTCCGCCGTACTGATTTCAACTATCCGTTCTCCGACGATTCGTCGGTGCGAGGGAGGGGTGTGATCGAGGTGGAAGAGGCGCGTGCCGCGTTTGACGCCTATGCACAAAGATCGCCACAACATGCCGAGTTGGCGTCGATGGCCTGGGAGCAGGTGACTGACGGCTTCAAGCCGCCGCAATACGCGGTCGCGGAGCAAGACCGCACACTCCACGCGGGCGACATGGACCTCGCTTTGCGGGATCCATCGGAACATCTCGGTCCGATCACCGAGGAGCTTCGCACGGTCGCTCGCTACCGCACGGAGATGCCGGATGACACCTTCGGTGCGGCGGTCCACGACGAGATCAATCACCTTCGCGCTCTGGGTGCCTCACGCGCCTATATCAGTGAACGCAGCTTCGAGATCGAGGACCGGGCGCGTCAAGACTATGCTGAGCGGCGTTATCTGGAAGAGACCGCCCCTGCGGTCATGGCTTTTGTGCGCAAAGCCGCCTCCGGAGAGCCGGAAACACTCTCTGACATAGAGCAGCAACGCCTTGTTGAGCAGGTGAATGAACGTCTGACGCCCGACGCGATCACCGCGCTGCGGTCCGGCGAGGCCGACGTCTTGGACAAGTTTACCGAGGATCCGCTGCGCCAGCTCGAATTGGCCAGGACCTATCTCCAGAGCAGCGAGGTTACCGCCCATGGCCCGGCCATGGAGCGCGTTCTTGACGCCCTGGCTGAGGAACAGATCGAGGCACAGCGCGCGCGCCATGCCGCGTCGCACGGCGAAAAGGGGATCACCCATGGATAGGGGCAAGATCATCGGAGGCGTCCTGAGCCTCGTGTTGGTAGGCCTTGCCATGGGCTATGTGGTGGCGACCGGGTTTCTCATGTTTCGGTACGGGCTTTCGCCCACGCGTTTCGACGTCACCCTGCTCGCCCGCGAATATCCGGGTTTGTCACAATCTGCGCATAAGGAATTCCTTTGGGTCAACCTCATCGTTGGCGGCTTCGGTCTCGCCGCCCTGATGCTGAGCGTGACGCTGCTAGGGGAGGCGTTGACGCGGTTCGGCACGACCCATTGGCAGACCAAAGGAGAGATGAAGCGCAATGGCTTCTTCGCCAAGCCGGGCGGCGGCTTCCTTCTCGGTAAATTAGGTCCCCCGAAATCGAAGCGGCCATTCCTCGTCTCGAAGACATTCCCGCACGCGCTGATTGTCGCTCCGACCGGGCGCGGCAAGGGCGTGGGGTTCGTGATCCCGAACCTTTTAACCTACAAGGGCTCGGCCGTGGTGCTCGACGTGAAGGGCGAGAACTTCCGCGAGACCTCGCGGTTCCGCGCCAGCATGGGGGACAAGGTTTTCCGCTTTGCGCCGACGGACTGGGATCGCCCGACGCATCGCTACAACCCGCTGGCGCGCATCGCGGCCATGACAAACCCTGACCGGCAGCAGATGGAACTGAAGCTCACCGCCAAGCTCTTCCTGCAAACCGACAACGAAAAGCTGAGCGGGCTCCTAGCTGGCGGGATCGACATCTTCGTGGCGGCGGGTCTTCTGGCCTTCGAGCGCGGGGTGCCGACCATCGGCGAGATCTACCGCATCACTGCGTCTGGGGGCGACAAGCAGAAGGAATATCTGAAGCGATCGCAGGAGGTGAAGAACAAGTCCGCCAAGCTGATCTTCGAGCGCATGGCCTCGACAAACAATGACACCCTGACCTCCTACCTGTCGCTTCTGATGACCTCGGGTCTCGACACTTGGGACAACCGCGCGATCGACGCGGCCACCGCGACCTCGGACTTCTCCTTCCGCGACATCCGGCGGCGGCCGCACGCGATCTATCTCGTGGTCGAGTCCGAGATGATCCGCCCTCTGGCCCCGCTGATCCGGCTGTTCTTCTCGGACCTGATCGCCTCGTTGCAGGCGCAAGAACCGGGGGACGACGAGCCCTGGCCCGTGATGATCATGCTCGACGAATTCGACCGGCTCGGGAAGATGCCGATCGTCGCCGAAAGCATCAAGACCCTACGCTCCTTCGGCGGCAATTTAGCGATCGTCACTCAGACCATCCCCGCGTTGGACGAGATTTATGGAGAGAATACCCGCCGCTCCCTGCAGGGTGGCGCGGGTGTGAAACTATACCTGACCCCTTCTGAGCAGAAGACCATTGAGGAGTTGAGCCAGGCCGTCGGCAAGACCACCAAGCGCGTGGTGACCCGCTCCCGGGCGGTCGGGCGCAACCCGTTCGAAGGGCGCAGCGTCTCGGAAAGGACCGAGGATACGCCGCTCCTGACCGAGGACCAGGCCCGGCGCATGGATCTGGACGAAGTAATCCTCGTGATCGACGCGCAGATGCCGATCCGGGCACGGCGGATCAAGTACTTTGAGGACCCGGGGTTCAAGGTTCTGCATGCAGGTCAGGCGGGCAGCTTCCCGTATCCGGATGAGGACGGACTGCGGCGGGATCGCCAGATGTCCGAGACCCGTGAGACAGTGGAGAAGCTGAAGCAGGAACTGCAGGAGGTGCGGGCCGCGGCAGGGGCCCAGGGGTCTGGAACTGCGTCGACGGCGGCGGAGGAGCCTACCAAAGAGACACAGGTTCCGAAGCCCGGGCTGTCAGGTCGAGCGCGGGGCCGAGCGGCACGAGCTGCAGCGGCTGGTGGTGGGTCAGGTCAGTTGGCACTCGATCTGGCGGGATTGGGGCTCAAAGAGGCAGATAGAACCGAACTGGCGGCGGTTGTTCAGAGGACTAGTGATATTATCGCGGAACATGCGTGATTAGCCCTGATCTGCTACCTAGCTTCTGGATCGACCCCAGCAAAACATTGCCGAAATGGCCCTCCATATTTGCCGATGCGATGCGACGCCGGGAAGGCGACGAACAGCACTACTCCAAGCGTGATTCCCAAGAGATGGATGACACTTACAGCTAGTTTTGTGACACCGTCCATTAGGGTACCACCCCCGGGCGGGATGGTGACTATCGCGCGGATGGCAGCGGCAGGGACAGTGACGGCTCGTAAGACGAGCCATTGGAACCATCATAATCATACTCGTACAAGGTAACGGGGCCGATAGCGACAGCGCGCTGGCCGAGGAAGAAGGAAAATGCCCCGGGGACAGCCATGAAAAGGTGAATTCGTTGCCCAGGCGCTGTATCGCGGAGGGACTTGATCATGGCGGTCAAGGACTCCGCGAGCTGGAAAGCGTGATGGCCGCAGGCAACCGCTCTTGCCCCCGGTCCCGGCGCGATGCGCGCATGGAGCGTTTCGTGAGATGGCGGCAGCGACGCTGCTGCATACCGAGCAACAGCGGCAGCCACATCATGAGTCAGGCTGACGGTGACAATGATTCCAACGCTGTCTGCACTGCTTTCCACCCTGTCGAACGTCCATGTCGGCCAGGCAGGGTCAAGAGGCTGATCGTCAGGGGACCAGACGGCACGGCCCACGGTGCGCTGTTCCAGCTCAACCATGCGCCCAGACTTGATATTAAGGACCGACCCGGCGGCAAAGGACAGCGTGAGGTGCGCATCCAGGATAAGCCTGATCCGCTCGGTCTCCCTTGCGGCCCCAAGAAGGAAGTCTTTGAGCGCCGGGTAAATTGTGCGCTGCCAATCCGCTTCAGGTCTAATCTGCCGGTCAAGAAAGTCTGGAACTAGATTCAACACTTTCGGGCAGCGGTCTTCGAGGCGATCCGTTGGATGCTCGAAGGATTTGACCCCGTAGATGCGGGGACGGCCCTCGCCTGGCTCGCCGATGAGGTTCTCTTTTTCGCAGTGTCCGCGGAAGTTTGCGCGTGTGAATTCGAGGCGGCCCTGGCTTGCCCACTGATAAACGACTTCGTCATAGATAAAGGCACTTTCTCTGGCTGGGCTCCGCCTGAGCCCCACGGCCTTGAAGTGAATGTCAAGAAGGTCACGCAGGCCGTCCAGCGATTCTGACGTTTCAGTGAAAGCCAGTGTACACGTCAGCAGGCGCAACTCGTCTTCGGTGATGCCCAGATGTTCGCGCCACAGCTTTCGGACCTCGCCCATGGCACTGCGGTCGGTCTTCGTTCCAAAGAGCTTATCAACACGCAACGTATGAGAGCGTTCGTTGACCAGGGCACGGAGCGGGTCTTCGCGATCGATGCGCCAGTTGCTGGTGAGTTTGAAACGTGTGCCTCCTCTGGCGGGAACGTGCAGGCGTTGTGCCGCCAGCGCGCGCTGGAGGTAGGACCGGGCGGTCGCATTCAGGAAGTCCGGATTGGCAAGGCTCGCATAGCCATAAGTGTTGGGCGTGACATGCCATTTGCACTGAATGTGTTCGCGGTACAGCGGGTTGCCAAACTGATCACGGCAAGGCGGGTCATACTCGACCCACATGTCATCGAACCCGCTCGGGCCGCTCTCAAAGCCCACTTTTGAAATGGGGCTTTGGGGGTCGAGAAGCAGCGCCGCCTTCTGCCAGAAGAGGCGTGCTTGATAGGCCGCGCCATCGCGTGCGACAACGACGGCCTGCGTCATGATGGTTTGCCTTCGCGAAAGCGCGGCGTGGGTTGCATGGTGCGCAGAATCTCTACCGCGCGCTCGAACCGGACCGGCTTGTCCGGGTAGGCGTCGAGAATGAGTGTTGGCAGCAGACGCTGAGTCAGGTCAGAGAAGGTAAAGCCGACTCCATCCTTGCCGCCCGCCGTCAATCTGACGATCTCATCAATATGGGCGCTGCTGAAACCCAGTTCGGTCAGCGGCTCCTCGATCACTGCACGGCGCTGTTTTTCGCCCGGCCGGCCGAAGTCGAAGATTTCTGCGGCACGGCGCATAACCGCCGGATCGATCGCGGTGATGCGGTTCGTGCAGAGGACCACGGCTACAGGCAGTTGCTTTTCCGCCAGCCGGTCGACACCGCGGATAAAGGCATTCACCCCCGCCCGGTCTTCGTGGTGCATTTGCGCGTTCTCCCGGCTTTGGGTGACCGCATCGGCTTCATCCACAAGAAAGATGATCCCGCCCGAAGCCTTGCCGGAAGAGCGCTTCAGCTTCTCGGCGGCGCTGAGCGTGGCATCGAACGCCGCCGACAAAAGCTTCGTCATTTCGCCGACCCGTCCACTACCTCTTGTCGCCAGCGACAGCGGGT
The DNA here is from genome assembly GCF_052119585.1 of Pseudogemmobacter sp. W21_MBD1_M6. NCBI lineage: Bacteria > Pseudomonadati > Pseudomonadota > Alphaproteobacteria > Rhodobacterales > Paracoccaceae > Pseudogemmobacter > Pseudogemmobacter sp. W21_MBD1_M6. The sequence continues at coordinate 45,585 of NZ_JBGQOJ010000009.1, forward strand.
AGAGGGTGACGCCGATCTTTTCCTGCCTTGCGACGGCATCGCCAACGGTTTCTGACAAAGCAGTCTTGCCCGTGCCGACATCGCCCGCCAGGATCACCAGCGGGGGACGCCGCTCCAGATAGTCGAGGGCAGTCGCTGCGCCTTTGTGGTGCTTTCCCGCCCAGTCGCGCGGCCCAGTGGGGTTGACTAGGACGCCGAGAACCTTGGTCAAACGCGTCTTGGCTTCGTCAATGCCGACAAGCCGCGCCAGCCGCCGCGCCGCGCCTATGTCTGGGAAGTCGAGCCGCCTATCGAACAGATCGTCGATTGAAACCGGTTCACTCATGTTTTCCTCACAGTGCTGCGTCCGAGGCCTCGTCCGCCAGCGAAATAGTTGAGATCGTCGGACCAGTATCCCGATTCCAGCGGCGGCTCAGTCCCTGAAGACCGGCGGAAAGGGCAGGCACTTTCTATGGCCTCGCGCTCCGCAGCACTCTTGCTGCTCCAGTTATTGTTGTGGACCAGAAACGACGTGAAGCTGGCACCCGCAATATCGAGGCGCGGCCTGATCTTGCCCGGATCATCGTCGGTGACCAGCGTGCCGCCCGGCAGGGCGCGGTATCGAACCGTGGCCTCGGTCCACTTGCCCTCCCGCTTAAAGCCGTAGATCACCGACGAGACCACGTCGTGGCGGAGAAACTCGACGATTTCTTTCTCGTAATCGTCGATCGTGGCGGTTGATGGAACGCCGTTGTAGAGCGAGTTGAACCGCACGAGGTCGGTCGCCACCTTTGAGCCGATGCGCTTGGCATGGGCGATCGTGAAGGCTTCGGTGTCCGTATACGAAAAGGAGCTCATGATCCCTCACACATGAAAAGTGGGCCCAAAAATCTTCTGCCAGTAGCGCACCGTTTCCCCCTTGGTGACGGCGCGCAGCGCGGAATCGATGGCGTCACCCGCATCCAAAGCGGCGTCGACGATCCGGTCCTTGTTCTGCACCGTGTAAAGGGCGCTGACATTGTTCTTGTTGTTGACCGGGTCCCAGATGCGCACGGGGCCACCTTGGGCAGTGCAGGACTTGGGGTCATAATAGTCGGCGAACGCGATGGCCGTTTCGAAGTCGTCGTTGGCGATGAACGCAAAAATTTTCGCGAGCGCCGACGGGTAGTCGCTGAGAACGAGCCCGCGATCTGCAAGATAGGCGACGATCAACTCGATCATAAAGGACTTGAACCGGAAATTTTCATCCTGCTGCTTAATTAGCTGACTCCAGAACTTCATAAAACGAACAATTTGGGCGTAATGCTTGTCGTTCGCCGCCTTGCGCTTGCGGATGAAGTCGAGGTGCATCGGCACGCTCGTCATCAACCGCTCGCCGGTATCCTGCGAGACAAGATCTCCGCGCCACTGCGGATCACCGGCATATAGTATCGGGACGATGTCGACCTCATTGCCGGTGGTGATGAAGTTGACACTCACCGAGTAAGTCTTGCGACTGATCTGCTCGGGCTTGAAGTTCGGGAAGGCAGTTTCAAGCTTTTTCGCAAGCCAGTCGACCAGGTCCGTCATCTTTTCTGGGGCCGAGTCAGATGAGACGTAGCAGCCGACGTCGATATCGCTGATCGATTTCAGAGCGGTACCTTTGGCGAGGCTGCCCGACAGCAGCATCTTGCGTAGGGCAAAGTCCGGATGATCGGCAAGATAAGTTTCGAGCCGGTCGCGCAACCGGTTGGCCTGCGCGCGCAGGTCGACTGCGTCCTCCCGCTTCAGGTTGACGCGCTCATCCGCGAAGCGGACCAAGTCCGCGTGATTGACATGTTCGCGGCTCATGCTGCGTTCCTCGTGCCCGTTGACGAATCTTTCATTACAGGATAAGAAACTATACGCATCGCGTTTCACTGTCAATATAGTTACTATCCCCATATGTGAGGCTACATGAACTACGAAATCCCCGGCATGAGATGGGGCGTCGAACAGAGGCTTGAGTTCATCGAGTTCCGCCTGCTCTGGGAGGGCGGCATAAATCGCGCGGACATCATGCGAATGTTTGGGGTGTCAGTGCCGCAGGCTTCGAAGGACCTGACGCTCTATCAGGGGCGAGCGCCGGGTAACGTCGAATATGATAAGAGTGCCAAGCGGTACGTCGCCTCAGCACACTTTGTTCCGCGCTTCCTTCAACCGGATCCTGATGTCTATCTGTCCCGCCTTCGGGGACTGGCAGAGGGCTGGACGAAGTCCGGCGAATCTTGGATTGGCCACGAGCCAGACTCGGACGTAGCCTTGACGCCTCATCGGGCCGTCGATGCTGTGGTCCTGCGCTCGATCCTTAATGCTGTGCGTGATGAGCTATCGCTTGAGATTCTATATCAGTCAATGAATCGTCAGCGCCCCGATCCTGTGTGGCGCCGCATTTCGCCGCATGCGTTCGGCTTCGATGGATTCCGCTGGCACGCGAGGGCCTACTGTCACATTGAAAGTAGGTTCAAGGATTTCCTCTTGCCCCGTATCCTAGACGTAAGGTTGCCGGAACAGGCTGGGACGGACCGCCAAAAAGACGTTTTTTGGCACGAGTTTGTCTCTGTTGAGATCATGCCGCACCCCTTGCTCACCGACGGTCAAAAAATGGTGGTGGCGAAGGACTACAGCATGCAAAACGGCAAAGCTGTTATGTCAGTGCGGTCCTGCATGCTGTTCTATGTACTCAAGAGGCTGGGGCTGCTGCGTGATCCTGAGGGAGAAGACCCGCGCACGCAGCACATTATCCTAGCGAACAAGGAGAGCGTTTATAGTGCTCTCAAGAGGACGGGCCCTTAGTGATCTCAACAATCGCACATAGGCGTCTTTGTTGACTGGAGGACTAATTCAGTGTTCATCTAGGGATGACGCCCTTTTTATTGCATTTCGATGTTGCGAAGCGGCAGAAAGGTTTCCGACCTCAACGTCAATTCGGGCGGCACCCGTCTTTAGCTAAACCTGAATAGCATGACCTAAAGGCGGTTTGATGTCCCGTTTTATCGCCCCAACCGCTTTGCCCTTTCTGCTATCCTGACCACCTGTGCACTTGCCGTCGCCGCAGCGCTCCGCACTGCAGCAGGCGTCTGCACTGCCCCGCGCCCGATCGCCTCACCTGTCGTGAGAGCGCCGATCCGAGCCCTGCCCTGAACGCCGGACGTATTGACCAGCCCCCGCAGCAGTCCTGCAGACCCGCTGACGATCGCGGGTGCAGCGGCCACCATCAGGTTCCCGGAGATACCCCGCACGATCAGGGGTGTTGCCGCGACAAAGCCTTTCGCCAGGAACACCATCACAAAGAATGGCACGAGCGAGCCAATGTTGGTCGCGGAATTCGGGTCGCCGATCTGGGCAAGGAGTGAGTTGGCCATGCCGACCACAGTCGAGAACATGGCTGCGATCACGATGGGGTAGAAGGCGTAGCTGATTGTGGTCGAAACCCATCTATGGAAGAAATCCTTGGTCACATCGAAAAGCGACAGCGCGATCATGATCGGTGCGAGGCCAAGCATGAGTGTCAGCATCATCTTGGCGAAGATCAGCACGATGCCTGTCATGAAACCGAGCAGACTAAGCATAACGAGGCCGATCCCACCGAGGATCGCGCCGGTCATCCAATTTAGGTTGCTGCCGATTGCATTCAGGTACTGGCTGAACTTCTCGATCAGGATATCGAATTCGCCAGCGAAGTGTGTGGCTCCAGCCCCTCCCCCTCCAACCGAGGACACCAGCGCGCCAGCCACGTAGTCCAAGCCGCCAATGACGGCATTCGCGACTGCGTTGAAGTTCGTCCAATTGAACGCGAAGAGCCCGATCAAGGTTAACTTGATCAAGTACCAAAAGAAGCTCGCGCCATCCATGCTGCGGAACTGGAAGGCCATGTTGATGCAAACGCCGATCAGTGAGAGCGTGACCATCAGCAGGACGATTGTGCCGGTATTGCTTGCCACAGCCCCGAACTGGGACTCGGCTGCATCGGCAAGGAACCCGTCGGCCGTTCCGACCATCCAGCTGACGACGCCCATTACCAGTTACCTTGGGCTTCGCAGATTTCGCGAACCTGCGGCTCAAGCTGCTTGCGCATTGCGATCCAGTCTCGACGAAGCGCTGAATGCTCAGCCTGGGTATAGCCTGCATATGCTTCATGGTATTCGCCATCGACGCTATCCCAAGCAGGGAACCGGACGTCGCACCCACAGTCTCCGGTTGCCATGATCGCCTCCCATGTCCGGATTTCATATAGCTCCATCAGCGCGGTTGCCTTGTAGGCCTCGCGCGGGTTGATATCGTCCATCCAAGTTGGTCGTGCTGGGCGATCATTGCAAATCCGGTATTGTTGGGGCGTCATGTTGATCGTGAGATCGTTTGTGACCTGCGGGGAGGTCTGGGCAGCAATTGGCCCCGCGAGGGAGGCAAGCGCGAGTACTGCGATGTGCTTTCGCATGAGGGTATTCCTTTTCTATTCGGCGGCGACAGAGGCGTTCTTTTTGCCTCTGCCGTTGATACTGTCGAGGCTGAAATCCTTCGATTGGCCCGGGAGAAAAAACTCGGTGATGCCGCGCGCGCCTTCATGACGTCCTGCCTGGATGATCACGTCGATTGAGCCCTCGATGTAATCGATCATGTCGGCATAGGTCATCGGCACATCAGTTTTCAGGGCGGCGATGGCGAGGCGGCGCACGGCCAGTTGCGGGGTCTCCGCGTGGAGCGTGGTCAGCGATCCGCCATGGCCGGTGTTGATAGCCTCGAGGAAGGTCATGGCTTCGCGCCCGCGGACCTCGCCTAGCACGATCCGGTCGGGCCGCATGCGCAAGGTCGAGGCCAAAAGTACATCGGCACTCCGGGCATCCGCATCACGGTCGGCGATCAACGTCACGGCATTCGGCTGTTCGGGGCGCAACTCGGACGCTTCTTCGATGGTGATGATCCGCTCCTGGGGTGGGATCAGCGAGAGGATCTTACGCGCCGCGACCGTCTTGCCTGTCGAAGTGCCGCCCGAGACGATCATGTTGAGCTTGTTTTCGACGCAAAACCGCAGGGCGGCGTCGATGTCACCCGATGCCACCACATCGCGTAACGCGGCGTTCCTCTCTCGGCGCAGGCCTTCGAGGCTGCGTTCTTTGCCATAGAGAAAGCCGAGCTGAATCGCCTCCAGAGGTAGGGAGGAGAAAAAGCGCAGCGAGATCGAGAACCCGCCCTCAACTGCGGGAGGCTGAATGACTTGCGCCCGGATTGGACGTTCGCGATAGAGAATCGATACCGAGACGATTGGCTTCTTGGTGCTGAGCGTGGTTGAGGCGGCCGAGGCGATCTGGTTGCCAAGGTCCTTGATCTCGGTCTGGGTGAGCGGGGTGCCGAGCCCCTGCATAAAGTGATCACCCTGGAACTCTCCCCAGACCTGCCCGTCCGGATTGATGCAGATCTCGATCGTGTCGTCACGCTGCACGGGCGCGCCAAGCCTGTCGAGCGAGGCTTCGAGATAGCTCGCCGCCATATCAAAAGATCTCCAGGTCGCGGTCAACCATGACCGTGATCCGCGTGCCCTGATCGACATGGATCACGGGGCGGATCGCGAGATAATCCTGCATCACGCTTTGGGTGCTATCGCGCAGGTCCGAGCCGACATCGCTGGCGACATCGGCAGCCGCCTCGTCATGGATCTGGCCCGCTGCGGCAGCTGGCAGGGCACCGATCAACGAGATCAGCGCGGCAGAGCCGAAGCGCTGCGCAAAGCGAGTCTCGACAAAACCGGTGGTGCCTGTGCGGCCAAGCTCGTCTCCGCCGAAGGCGCTGATCTCCACTGTCTGGTTGTCAGGCAGAATGATCCTGTCCCAGGCCACCATAACCCGGGACTGTGCCAGCGCCACATCGGAGCGGTATCGCCCAATCAGGCGCGCACCGCGCGGGATCAGGACGCGCGTTCCGTCAAAGGAATGGACATCTTCGGAGACAATGGCGCGAATTGCACCGGGCAGGGTGCTGTCGAGCGCGGTCTCGGTCACCGCCTGGATCATGGTGCCCTGAATAACCGTGTTCGTTGGGTTCACAATCACCTCAGCGCGCGTGACGGGCGCGGGTCGCGCACCGGCGCGCACGAAGGCTTCATCGGCATTCAAGCGCGCTGCTTCAATCGTACTTTCGCGGTCTGTCCCTGCCCCCATCCCGGAAAACGCGATCATGGGCGACGCAATCCGTTCTGCTCGCGCCTCAGCCTCAGCGGCACGTCGGCGCTCAAGTTCAGCCAGCCGCAGTTCCTCCTCGTTGGGGCCGAGATCCGTCGGCGCGGGCGGGGTCAGGCGCGCGACCTCAAGGTCCATGCGCAGTTGGTCCAGTTCACGGTCGCGTTCGGTCAACTGACGCTCCAGCGTGCGCTGTGCCTCAGCGGAGCCCTCCTGCAGCGCAGCGATCTGAGCCGTGAGGTCTGCGATGGCCTGTTCAGCACCGTTGTCCGATGTCTCAGTCGGGCGTGCCCGCATTTCTTCGAGTTCGGCCCGCAAAGTTGCAAGGCTTTCCATCAGCGCAAGCTCGGATTCGGTCGGACCGGTCTCCACCGGAGGCGTCGGTGCTGGCTGTGCTACAGGTGGGCGTCCCAGGTCCCCGAAGCCGGGCCCAGAGTTCTGGAACTCCTCGGGGGCCGCAGTCACCATTGGAGCATCCGGGGACGGTTGCAGGGCAGCCCAGGCGAGACCACCGAACGCCGCGAGACCGGCAATCCCAAGGATTGCAGCGCTCGATGATGGGCGTTTGCTTGCCCGTGCTTTAGCGGTGGTGCCCTCAAGCGCCGCAAGCCGTGCGGCAAGATCTTCGGTATCCTGGCTCATGATGTGGCCTCGTTCCCAGCGTCCTGAACACAGACGACAGCTCCACCCAAGCGAAGAACCCATTGCCGGTTCACGCCGGAGACGCGGATCACGCCATCACTCAGGGCCTGGCTATTCACCGCCCGCTCCCTGCCATTGGAATACCGGAAGATCGCCGGGACCGGCGCATTCCGCGCGAAGCGGAAATAGGTGAAGGTGCCGTCATCCCAGATGGCTGTTGGCGTGAACTCTTCCCGGGCGCTGACCGCATAGTTCGCGTTGGGAGCCTCAGCTGCGACCGCCCGGGTAGGCTGAACGCGGTTTTCAGGATAGCGGAACTGCACCACATAATGTGGTGTCTCGCGCGCCTCAACGACGTGGAAGTAATAGGAGCGGCGGTTGGTATAGACCGTGATGTTGGTCGCTACGCCCGAGGCCGCGGGCTTGATGGCAAAGGCGCGGCCGCCGGGGACGCCGTCGAACTGGAATCCCACCGTGTCGCCCGCGATGATCGAGCGTATGGTCTCACCTTCGCCGAACTCGACGGTGGTCACTCGGGTCAGGGTGGTGACGATACGGTAAACCTGCCCTTCGGTCCATGTGGCGACCCGAACGCGGTTGTCATGAGAGCCCGGACGCGGTGTGGTCTCGGCAAGAACGGCGGGAGCCGCCAGGGCCAACGCGCCGGCGATGAAAAAGGCATGAACGGGAAAAGGGATCATTCGGAACGGTCCGATCGGATTGCATATTGGGTGACGGTGAAGCCGAAGGGGTTTTGCCAGACATCATCGATTGAGCGGGTCCGTTCGGGCTGAAACGCAAACATCAGCGTCGCTGTAAACGATCCGTCCTGCACACCCTGCGGGCTGGTCAAGCGTTTCCTGAGGCGCACCTGCGCACGGTTTTCGCCGATCAGTGTGATCGAGGCGATTTCGACGGCCATTTCAGCTGATGTGCCGTACCGCGTCGGCGGATAGTTCTCCTGCCCGGACGTCCATATTGCGCGCATGCTCGTTTCGGCGGCACCGGATGACTGTGCCAGAACCCGGCGCACACGCAGATCATTGTCGAGCTGATTGTAGGTCTCGCGCTCATAAATGTAGCGGTAGATTTGCGCCTCGATGACGGCGGGTCGCTCGGCGAGGGACGCAGTCTCGACCCTGGCGTTCGGGAGTGCCATGCCTGTTGCCGGATCATAGGGCACAACGACTGGGGGCGGTGCCTCAACCATCAGCGCGACAGCTGCGGCTGCGAGACAGCCCACCGCGCCAAAACCCGCGCCACCGAGACCGATCATTCTCCACAGTTGTTCACGGCGCAGGGCACCATAAACAAGCTCCTCCTCCACGAGCTCGCGTGTGTTCATCCCCACTCCTCCACTCATGGTCGAAGTTCCGGTAGGGTGAAGTCCATGTACCGGCGCTCTTCGGCAACGGTGGCGGCATCGACCACGCCTGCATTGCCCGCGCCGAGGGTCTGGATCGCTTCCAATTCCCACATGCGTGTCATGGCGATGGCGAGTTCTGCTGTAACGCGGGTATTGTGGTCCATGGAGGCTTTCAGATCCTCCATGTCCGGGATCATCTCGACCAGACGTTCAACCCGCTCGAGGGACTGTTCGGCCTCGGCATGACTGTTATGGGCAGCGGCGGACATGACGGCCCCTGTGGTTGCGCGGGTGGCCACGCCTTCCGCCCCTGGACTGCCGCTGGTGGCAATCTCGCGCAGGGAATCTTCGTCAAAACCGGCACTTGCCAGCGCCGCTTCCATCTGCGTGCGCATCGGGCCTGCATTAGGGCCGATGAGGCTGCTCCAGTCGCCCGCCTGGATGCCCCGGATCAGACCGGGAATATCTTCAAAATTCGCCTCGAGCAGGTTGTCCAGATCCCCGCCCATCGCAAGGCCGAGGATGCTGCGCGGTCCGGTGAGTGAGGCATACATCTCGTTCAGTTGATCGAGTTGGCTTTGCAGCATGTCGAGCTGCTCGAGGGCATTGTCGAGGAGATCGGTTTGGAGCCCGAAGTCCTGTAACATTTGCTGAAGTTGGCGGATTTCCTGGGCGATGTTCTGGGTGTCGACCGTGGGAACGCCCTGTGCGGCGACAGGCCCACTGACAGCGAAAGCAAGTGCTGCGGCCGCCGCACTTGTGAAAACGGAACGGGTAAATTGCGGGATCACTGCAAATTCTCCTGATTGAAGTTCATGTATTGCCGCTCGGCGGCTTGGGCGGCGGCCATGGCGAGTTGTTCCTCGCTGAGCGGCTGGGTGTGGGCGGCCTTGATCCGGGTCCGGATAGCGACCAGCCTGGCCAGCTCTGCCCGGGCATAGGTGTTGAGCGCTATCGCCTCATGCAGGTCATCGGTCTCTCCAATGCGGGTGATGATGTCCTGCACCCGCAAGGCGGCCGCCTGGACCGAGACCAGCGAATAATCCCCATAGACGCCTGCCCCATGGGCCGAGAGGCTGAAGTTCGCGTTCGCCAGAAGGACCGGGTCGATGGTGCCCAGGGCATCGATGCCACCGACGGCAGCGAGATAGCTGTTGTACTGCTGCGGGATCACCACGACGTAATGCTGGGTTTCCGCGAAGGGCGGCACGCCACCGTAATTCTGCACATTGCCCGGGCCCGCGTTATAGGCCGCGAGTGCGTGGATGATGTTGCCATCGAACATGTTCAGCATCTGCGCGAGGTAACGCGCGCCGCCGGTGACCTGCAGGTAGGGGTCATCGTAATAGGCCGGGTAGATCCCGAGATCGCCTGCGGTGCCGGGCATGATCTGTGTGAGACCGAACGCTCCCACGGGTGAGCGCGCCCCGATCTGGAAGCGGCTTTCCTGCCAGATCAGGGCTTGCAGGAGGCAACGCCACTGAACGAGCGAGAGCCCCGTGCGGCTTACGCCCGGCAGGCTATGGGTGTCGCGGGCCGCGCGAATGATCAACTCCTCGATCCCTTCCCGGGCATCGCCAAACATCCGGGCCGCAGCCGGGTTGTTGTCCTCCGGCGCATAGAGACTGGCCGCCGCACTTTCGACATTGCCCACGGCCCCTCGTCCCGCTTCGAGTCCAGCCACGGTGCCCGCGATATCACCAGAGCCGAGGGACATTGCATCCATCAACCCCTCGAGCGAGGCGAGTTGCTGGCGTTCGATCTCGGCCAGCTCTTCCTCGCGGGTCAGCCGGTCTTGCTGAAGCGCCAGATCCCGATCGGTCTGCTCGAGGATTGCTTGCCGCTCGGCAAAGAGCCGGAGGTCGAAGGTGGGCACGCCTTGAGCGACGGCTGGTCCCGCAGTGGGACCTGCCAGCGCAAGGCCGATCAACGAGAGGGGAAGCCAGGTCCGCATGCGCTTAGCCGCCCGCCCCCAGCAGGACGAAGTCGCAAGCCGTGTCGCGGCGCGTCACCTCAGCGCCCATGGTCGAAATCGTGGTCGTGGCGGTCGCCGTCTGCGCGGGCCCGTCGCGGAAGTTGAAACAGTTGGCCTGACGGGGCCCATGTTGCGCACAGGCGGTCAGGGTCAGGCCAAGGCCAAGAAGTGCTGCGCTGCGGGTGATGGTACGGGTCATGTCACTCTCCAGAAATCAGGGCGGTCGCGGTAATCCGGGCCGACGAGGGCCTCGCCCTTCTCCATTCCGCCGAGGATGGTCACGAGGGGGCCAAGGGCGCTCAGATCGGCATCGATGACCACCGCGCCGCGGTCATCGCGCACAAGCGCCAACCGAGAGGCGGAGCCGACACCCAGAAGCACGTCGAGTTCTTTGTCGCTAAGGCCGAGCATTGCGTAGTCGGCGGCCGAGGCGCGGATGTTGGGCAGGAGTACCTGGGTCGGCACGGCCTCCACGATGGTCTTGCCGGTGCGAGTGCGTTCGAGCTGGCTTGCATACTGCGTCATCATCACGACGACTGCGTTCTGCTTGCGGGCCGTCACCAGCCAGTTGCTGAGCCGCTCCGCGAAATACGCGTTGTCGAGCGCCTTCCAGGCCTCGTCGATCACGATGATCGTGGGCTTGCGGTCCTCGATCACCCGCTCGACGCGGCGGAAGAGGTAGGACAGGACCGCCATGCGTTCCCGCTCGCTCTCGGAATCGAGGATGCCGGTCAGGTCGAAGCCCGCGACGTCAGCCTCGGTGCTGCCCCCGATTTGGAACGTGTCGTCTGCGTTCGCCCCGAAGATCCAGCCGTAGCGGCCCTCTGCCGTCCATTCCTGCATCCGCTCGAAGAGGTCGCCCTCGTCATCGGTCGAGACGAGGAGCGAGGCGAAGTCCGACCAGTTCCGCAGGCCCGCGTTCCCGGCGCTGGCGTTCTGGCGCACGACCTCTTGCAGACGATTGGTCTGCACAGGGGTCAGGGGCCGGTCGCGGCGCTCGAGGAGGCTTGCGAGCCAGTCGGCAAGCCAGGCTTGACCGCGGGCATCGATCTCCGTCTGGAGGGGATTGAGCCCCGTGGGCCGTCCGGCCCGCACGGTCGAATAGCTCCCGCCAAGCGCGCGGACGGCCATTTCCATGCCGGCGCGATAGTCGAAGACGAAAAGCCGTGCACCTGCGCGCCGGGCCATGGTCATCAGGAAAGCCGCCAGCACGGATTTGCCCGAGCCGGGGCGGCCGAGGATCAGCGTGTGGCCACCCGTGGGCTCGCGATCCGGTGCGCCTTGTTCATGGAAGTTGAAGCGGAACCCGCTGCGCTCGGGTGTCGGAAAGAGCGTGATGGGCACGCCCCAAGGCACTTGCGCGGCCGTCTTACCGAGCGGGGTACGGTGGAAGGTAGCGAGATCGGCGAAGTTGTGGTTCGTGATCGCGGCCTTGCGGCTCCTTGCACCGGTGTTCCCGGGATGCTGCGCCATGAAATGCGCCCGGGCCCCGAAGGCTTCCGAGATCAGGTTGATCCCGGAGGTGGCAGAGATGTTGCGGATCTCGGCCGCGATATCGTCGAGAGCGGCTTGGGTGCGCGCATAGACCGCCACTGTCATGTGATGCTCGCCAAAGATCAGACGTTTGGATTCCAGATCGTCCTGCGCGAGTTCCAGTTCCTGCGCGAGGCTGACGGCCCCGTCATTGGCGGCCTGCATCAGGCGCAGCTGACGCTTGATCCGGCCTGCCATGATGTTGGCGTTGATCGGCACGAAAGAATGCGTGACCACCATGTCGACGGGCAGGTTCAGCTCGTCGAGCATCAGGCTGTCGGTCTTGGCGGGGTAGTTCTTCACCGCAAAGATCGCGCCCACTTTGTCGCCGACGGCGCCATCTGAAAGCGCGATCGTCGTTCCGCGGAAGGTGACACGAGTATTGGCCACGTCTTCGGCAATCACGCCAAGGGCCGAGCGCGGGAAGAGCGGATGCTCTTCGCCAGTGTTGAGTGATCCGAGAAAGCCTAGAAGCTCGCCGGTGCTCGCGGCCAGCAATCGGGGCTTAAGTTCGTCGAAGGACGACAGCAGAAACCCCACAACCTCGTCGAGCTTCCGGAGCCGGCGGGTCGTGTCGGCCGCGAGGCGCGCGCGCGACGCTCCCAGACCGAACGGCAGACGGCTGCCGGTATCGGGGCGCTTCAGGACCGTCAGGGTCAGGGTCTTGTCGCGTAAGCCTGAGCGGCCAAGATGCGCGCGCCAGCGTTGGTCGATGACGGTGGCGAACCCCTCGCCCGGGATGGGCGGCAAGGTCACATCGACCGCTTTCGAGACCTTGTGCAGGTAGAAGGAAAACGCCGTCCCGACCTGTGCGACGATCCCGGCCAGAAGCCCGCCGATCCGGTCAAGATAGGCGTCCTCGCTCGTTGTGCTGTTCACGCCCTCGAGCCGGATGCATTGCATCAACTCGTTGCCGCGCGTGCGGATCGTGCGGTCGGTGACGAGGCTGACGTAGGGCAGCATCGTCGAGAGCCGCTTCTCGCCCTTGACCCATGCGGGCAGCGCCGTCAGCGGATCAAGTGCGTCTGCATCCTGGCCTGCAATTCCATCACGGGGCATAGCTGTCGCCTCCGTGGAGCTTGCGGTTCTTTGTCGGCGGAGTTTCCTGCAACGTGGTCATCAAAACATCGAGGAAGTTCGGATCCCAGTCCGCGGCCTTCCAGAGCGCCGGCCAGGCCAGCCCCGCGAAGACGGCCACCACCCAGCTCTGCACCCAGAGGAACAGAAGCGTTGAGCCGAAGAGCCAGACCATGGCGTACATGATCGGCAGGCCCATCAGCTTGGGTGGCCTGAGAAGGCCGATGAATACGCGGGACTGGTCAGACATGGGATGAACTCAGGTCGTCCAGATCGCGGCTACGATGGTTGGGGCTGCGGCGATGCCCGCGATGGCCACAACCACCCAGAGCGCTTGGCGGAAATCGAGGATGCCAAAGAGCCAGGAGAGGAACACTCCGATGAGCGCCAGTGTGCCGATCACGATGCCCAAGGGACCGGTGATCGCATCGACGATGCCCTGCAGCAGCGTCTGCACAGGCGAGAGGTCGATGCTTTGGGCAAGTGCGGGGCCAGCCAGCACGATGAGGGCCATCGCGCCGAGCGCGACAAGGGCCCGCGTGCGGAGCACGCTTTGAAGGTTCTTGGACGTCATGAAAGATCTCCTCTGAGCCGATGAAACACGGCCGTCACACGGGCAACATGCCCTTGGGTTTCGCGAAAAGGGGGGATGCCGCCATGGCGCGTGACCGCCTCGGGGCCTGCGTTATATGCGGCAAGGGCTAATGATCCGTCGCCGAACTGGTCGAGCATCATCAAAAGGTAGCGCGCCGAGCCGTCGAGATTCTGCGCGATATCGTGGGGATCGACGCCAAGGTCGCTTGCTGTGCCCGGCATGAGCTGTCCGAGGCCGATGGCTCCAACAGGGCTTCGCGCTGCAGGGTTGTAGGCACTCTCGACTTCAATATTTGCGCGGTAGAAGAGCGCCCAGTCGGTGACTGACAGCCCCGCGCGACGCAGAGCGCCATGGCCTGCATATCGCAGGGCGGTGACCTCAATGGCTTGCAGGACATCAGGGGAAGCGCGAACGGCGCGCGGCGCCGGGATCGCCACCTCAGTGACTGCTTCGGGGCCACGTGGTTCTGCGAAGAGAAAAAGGCGATCTGTCGCCTCTTGGGTCTCGGAGAACGAGCGCAGGGTACTCGCGTCATCAGAGACGGAATTCAGTCGGCCATCCGGACCAACCGAGAAGATGAAACCGTCGGCCAGGGCCGGGGGTGCGGAACAAACACCTGTACCCAAAGCAACGACGAGCGCAAATGCGCGGTCAGCTATCCTTGACCGGGGCCGCTCCGTTTTGCGGCCCGGATGTATGACCGGGAGCGGCGTGACGCATCCGACCACCCTCTTCGAGCGGAATGCTGGCGGTTGTGCAGCCCATGTCAGCCAGGAAGCTGACAAGGCCAACAATGGTTTTGAAATCACGCAACTTGAGGACGCTTCGGCTGGTGACGAGCATTTTGTCATCACGTCCATCAGCCGAGACAGCGCGGATGACCCACGAGCCGTACCAGCTGTTATGGCGCTTCTCTGCTCCCTCTTTGCAGACCACCTCGATGAGGTAGCCTTCGGCGAGCAAGCCGCGCATTCCGTCTTCCGTAACCACATTCGGGGCTTCTTCTATCATGGCCTTCCCTTGGGTCCTTGTTCTGCTTGGATGCAGTATCAGGCCCACGGGGTCGCAACACCGTGAGCGATACAAAACAACATAAATGATAGCAAGACAATAATAACGACTTGACGAAGATCGCCTTGCTCCAATAACAGTGATAGCCGACAACATGGTGATCTTAAAGGCGGCAAAGGAGTTTTGCCCTGCACATGACTTGTGCGCGCAACATTCCCTTTCTGCTGTTGATCACTGCTTTCGTAGTGGCTGGTCAGGCGCATGCCTGCGTCCCGCCCGAGCGACCGTTCCTACCCCAGTCCCAAGACGACATGCGGACCTACGCTGATCTGATCCGGGAGGATTTCGAAACCTACATCGCTGATGTTCAAGACTATTTCCGTTGCGTCGATGAACAGCGCGCACGGACGTTCGTTGAGGCGAGGGAGGTGAGCGAGGAATACGGGCGCTTCCTCAATGCCTTACATTAGGTGTCGCCCTTAGCGTGACGTGCAACCAGTGGGCCTGTGGCTTGCCATCTGGCTCGATGTTGATCACACGGACTTGGTGGCCAGCGCCGATGGCTCGGGATTTCTTGACGTAGAGGAAATCAACAGTCGGGCCTTCTCCCGTCTGCATAAGAGCCTCGCGCGGTACTCCGCGTATTCATGCGTCGAGCGGACGAATATCAACGGAGAGCCTCCTCAGGAAAGAAAGCGATGATGCGTCGAAGCTTGGGACGCCTGAATGGGAGATCTGAAATCACGACGTCAGCCGCAAGTTTCGCACACAGTACATTAAGAGCCAAAAGTTCAGCAGGAGTGGGCGAGATGCTGACATTGTCGCCCGGCTCCATACTGTTTAGCCGCACAAGCAGTTCCCAATCGCGAAGTGCCACCGCTGTGTTGTCGGTACCCTCGATTCCGACAACAATCCTGTGCACCGTTGCCCCGGTTCCGGTGATTTCGTCCTCCACCTGAGCGACGAGAAGGGGGGCCGAAATACCGCGAGCGCGTGACAAAAACACCTGTTGGTCCATGCTGTGCGAGATTGCGCGGTCGAGCAAGGGATGACCGACGCCGACAAGTCTAGCCAGGGAATGATCCAAGCGCATGAAACGATCAAAGCTGAGCGCGTCATATCTATCGCGAAGTTCAATACTCCCTCGCCAGGCCTCAGGTGTGGCGACCGAAAGCCCCTCTTCGCCTTTCGTCACGCGGCGGCCTGCCAGCGTCATGGCGTTGCGGAAGAAGGCTTCCAATGCTGGCAGGTCGAGCTTGGGGATTTCCGCCCCTGCCGACTGAAAATCGTACCGGGCGACATTCCCGAGCATCGCGCGCACTGTTTCAACAGCATCGCGTCCGCCAAATTGCTGCGTACTCTGGTCAAACCAACCTGCAAGGCCGCTACCGCTTCGTATGGAGCCTTGTGAATAGAGGTCATCAAAGAACTGGCTGCCAGCCATCCCGATGACAAGATGCGAAATATCCTCTGGATCATCCATTGAAGCGGTGAGGGTTTCCTGAATCCGTGCAAGTTTCTCCTGCAGGAGGGACCAGATCCGCGCCTCCACCGTCTGCGGATTACGCAGTAGGAAGACGCGGACGGCACGCTTCTGGCCATAACGGTTGAGGCGGCCTACCCGTTGATGCAGTCGCATCGGATTCCATGGCATGTCGATATGGACGAGCACGGCACAGCGTTCCTGCAGGTCAATGCCTTCGCCACCAGCCTCGGTAGAAATCAGAAAGCGCGTCCGACCGGCATTGAAATCGTCAGCAGCGATATCGCGTGAAAGCGGGAGAGCCATTTCCGTACCGTCGGTGGAGGTGACAACAAGGCGCTCGTCACCATTGATGAAACCAGCGCAGCCCTTACCGAAACGCGCCTCAACAGCCTCGTGAACAAGTGCTTGGGTGGCCTTGTACTCAGTGAACAGGAGCACGGGCTCCCCTTCAGGAAGATCGCGTTCGATCAAATCAAACAGTCTCGCGATCTTTGTTTCGCCGTCAATTTCGGCCGACAAAGCCAAGATTTCGTCAAGGCGGGCAATCTCATCCTTCATCAACAAAACCGCAGTCTCGCTTGGACGGGCTTCTTCGGCTTCCGCGACTTCATCTAAAGTGTCGGGCTCGGTCGTGTCGGAAGGCGTTGCATCCAGAACTGAGTTTGCCAGCATGGCTCTTCTGCGCCGCAAAGCCCGCGTGATGGCGGCAATCGAGCTGGCTGCAAGTTTCTGCAGAGCAATCAGCAAAAGCATACGAGCGGTCTGCTGGCGGCCTGAAAGACTTGCCGCATAGGCCCGCCCATCCAGAATGAACTCGCTCATCGTGTGATAGAAGGCGGCCTCCGCCTCAGAATATCCATAGTCAATCGCGCGGGTTTCCACCGGGCGGAACAGCTTGTTCCCGTCGAGATCAGTCACCAGTGCCTTGTTGTTGCGGATCATGGCATTCGGCAGTGCCAAAAGCTGTTCTGCCATTTCCTTTTCTGGATCGAAAAGATCGTCTCGCAAGAGATGCATAAGAGCCAAGAAGCCGTAGTCCTTGCCCCTGTGGGGCGTGCCCGTGAACAAGATTAGGGACTCGATTCGGCCAGCTTCCTTCAGTTCGCGCAGCAAACCGTAGGTCAAGGTCGCTGCCCGCTCTTGTGCCTGGAAGTGGTGAGCCTCGTCCACGATGACCAAATCCCATGGCTCCGCTTGCAGCAGGCGCTCTCTTGGCTTGTCCATGCGAAGCGTGTGGAAGGAAGCGACAACCTGATGTGCTGTTTCCCAGAAACTGATGCGGCCTCGATCGCTGTCCGGAGTATATTCCTGCAGGCGGATATCGAACATCGTCTTCATTCTGGCCCGCCACTGCGGGACCAGCCGCGCTGGGGCAAGAACCAGCACACGCTTCACCCTGCCAGAAGCAATCAATGGCTCGAGGATCAGCCCGGCTTCGATCGTCTTGCCAAGTCCGACATCGTCAGCGACCAGCCAGCGAATGGGCCACGCGCGCGTTACTTGTCGGCATACCCAAAGCTGGTGCGGCAGCAATTGAATTCGGGAGCGCGAAAACACCCCCCATTGATCATTTACCGAAGTGATAGCCAGTGCCTGCGCCCTACAAAGAACAGCACGGCTGTCGTCCATCTGTCCGGCATTCAATGCCGTTTCGAGGGATCGCTGCAGGCTGATGCTCTCGCGCTCCACCTGATGAATGGAAGTGCCAAACCGGGCCAGAACCGTAGGGCCAAGGTCGGCGACTACAAATCCCTCGCCATGGGTTTGATGGCGAACAAGCTGATCAGGCTCAAGCTTCGTCATAATCCACCTCCATCAGATTGTCGTCCACACCGTCGTAATCACCTTCAACAAATTCGTGCCGTGCCGAGAGCATCAGCAATTGTCCCTCATGCGCGGCATCACTGATGATCTGCATTGGCAAATCAAGGTCGCCAAGGAAATCTGCCTCAGGGCCAAGGTGCGTTTTGACAGTGTCGTAGAGTTCTCGTGAGTGATCCATATTGCCGGTTTCTCCCAGATCGAGATTGATCTGGTCTCGACACAGTTTGCGAACACGCTGAGAGGCTGCCCACCCGTAGGGAGCGAGCCGACGTTTTTCGTCTTCTCCCCAAAGACCGGCGCGCAGGCCTTCCCGGATCAGCCAGTTGGCCCCAAGCCCGAGGCTCTGTGTCAGCGGGGCACCCTCAAGGCCCCGTCGTTGCCAGACCGGCGAGGCGCTTAACCGCCAGATGTCGTTCAGGGAAGCCGCGTCCTCGTTCCGTAAGACCTTTGGTAGATTTAGATATGCATCGACGTAATCGGGAAGCCAGCGCGCCAGAACGTAAAGGTCTGCCAAAGCCCTGCGCCACTGAGGATAGTCAATTCGCCATGCATCCGGGCGGGCGAAGTCTTCAAGATTACGCAACCACGGACCCGGATCGGCGGGCAGTTTTGCCGTGGCCATCTCCTGCCACCAGCCGGCTTGCTTCGCTTTTGCAACAAAATTGCGATGTGCCCCGTCCTGGGTCCGCCCCAGGGTGCGAAAGATCGCCAATGCAAAAAACGTGAACCAGTCCTCGCGCTGCGTTTCAACATCCTGCACAGCAAGCTCGCGCGGGTGGAAGCCATGAGGATAAATGCGTGCCTCGTACGTCTTTCGCTCCGTCTCGTGGTTCTCTCGCCACCAGTCGTGCAACCCTCGAAGAAATGCTTGGGGATCGGTAGGCTGATACTCATCCTCATCCACCTCGAGTTGCATCACACCGGACCACAGCAAGCGCTGTTCGGCGGGGTAGAGTATGCCAAGCAACCGCGGCAAATCTTCGGGTGCAACTGATTTTCCGGATGAGCAGGCCCGGAATCCTTCAGATGAATCTGGCAGCCAACCGGGGCGATTTTTTGCGATCAGCATGCCGAGGTCGCTGCCCTGCCTGCCTTCAAGGACGTAGGATAGAACAGCCTGTTGCTGGGCGTCCCCACTAGCCTGGTCGGCCCATTGCGCCAAGGCCGTTGCTGCTCGCTGGAAGCCGCTCTGCCGCATTGCAAGCCGGTAGAAGGTCAATGCCGCGCCAGCATAGCCGCGATCTGCAAGATACTTTGGAGGGGCAAAACCCAGAATGCGTCGTTCTTCCTCGTCACCGTCCTTTGCATTGTGCGGGGGTAAGGCTGCTGTGTGCCAGTCCCCATCACTCATTTGGAATATCAAGGACGACAGAAACTCCAGCAGCTCGCTTTCTTCCTGCTTGTCGAGCGATTTTGCGAAACCATCGTCAACAAGCCTCCCGATGCGCTGAGCGAGATCAGGCGCAACGCGCTTTGCGTCTCCGATCTCGTGGCGCAACAAGTCAACTACTTTGAAAGGTCTTGGACGATCAAAACCAAGGCCATCAATCCGATCTGCAACTTTGTCTGAGATGGCGGCGCTTCCGATCAGTCGCATAGCCTGCCAGTCATGCAGCGAGGCGAGCAACCTGGTATCGGCAATCGCTCCTCTCATCACGAAGCGCGCCTCATCCGCCCGCATGAAAGGGCTAAAAGGTGCGGGCAGGCCGGTCGCAAGCGCGGCGCGCTCGGCAATCAACCGGCCAAAACCGCGATCCTTTCCATGCAAATGTCTCGCGAGCGGGTCGGCCCTATCTGTTGCGAACATTCCGTCAAGAGACAGCAGGAAGCTTTGGGTGCCACTATCCTCTGACCTGTCCGACAATCCGGCGCGTTCGGCTAGAACGGCCCAGTTCCTTGTTACCAGATCATAAAGCTCCACGAGCCGCAGGCCGAGGGTTCGTCCAAACTCGGCAAACATCTCTTCGCGTTCGGTTTCGCTGCCCGCTAGGCGGCCCCGGCCCGGGTCGACCCGAAAGCGTCTCCCGTTAATCAACCAGCCAGTGGAAAGCGTTTCCGCAAGTGGCGCCAGGAGCCACAGTCGCGGCAAGCCCTTTGGAGCGGCCACTGGCCCTTGCATGTCAAGCGGCAGGAACAGAGTTGTCTCTTCGCCGAGGTCGAGCGCGAGCGCATGGCCTGAGCCGCGTCCGCCGAATGATACCAGTCTGATCATGTGAGTATTCAAGTCGCAGAACTTGGCGGACCATTCGCCGTCGCCATGGATCTCGATGTGCCGAACCGATCGGCTCATCGCCGGCAACCACGCTGCCGCTTGAGCAAAAGCAGACAACGCCAGCGCCACATCCTCGCGCCGTTCTGGATCTATCTCTACGTTGATCACCGTTGCCGGGCGGCCATCCGTGCCCTGCCGTACCGACAGTTCACGCCCCTCAGCCCAGGCTTCAGGCAGCATACCGCCCTTGATCCGGCAGGACACGAAATGGCTCGCGATCGAAACCCGCTTCGAGAGCAGGTGAACGCTTTTGAAGCCCAAACCGAAACGCCCTGTCACGTCCTCGCGCTTTTCGGACAGGTTCATAAGTAGCATGTTGAAAAGATCGCTGCGCCAGCCTTTCTTGATCCCTTCATCAACATCTGGTCCTGGGTGGTTGATCAATCGGCCCCAATGGCTGATCGTCAAACGATCATCGCCATATTCCAGCCGAAACCGCCCCTCGGTCGATGCTGGATGCTGACGGGTTGCATCGTCGGCATTCTGGAAGAGTTCGAACAGGACCCGGGAGGGGTCGTAACCGTAGTCTTCGATCCTTTGCCGGATCGCGGCAAGAAGTTCGTCAGCGTTCTTGGGTGACGCAACTTTTTCCCATAGTTCATGTTTTGCAACCGGTCGGGCTTCTTCTTGCCTCTTTCCGACCGGGAAGGCGTCAATTCTGTCCCTGTAGTCTTTGCGCGCCTCCCAAAGCCCCGACCCATGCTGTGGCTTCAATTCGTCCAGAACCTGCGGCAATCGATCTTCCAATTCGGCCCTAGCGGCATCTACTGTGGCCTGATCCAATCGGTCACATTCGTCGGCAAGCCGGTCGAGCGCATCCAGGCAAGTCGCCTGATCTTTGCGATGCCCAATGAATATTTCGGCTAAGGTCAAGCACAGGGCCTTGACATCGGCCGATGTAACCGGCGTCCCGGCAAAAGTCGCGATTTGGAGCGTTAGCGCGCCGAAAAGCTGCCTGTTATGCCAGAAATTTCTCCAGCCGATATGGATATTCCCGAAAACGCCTAAAGGCTTGACCTCGCCCGTTGGCAGGTTCGCCATGGTCCCGGCGAGGGTCTCGGTAGTGATTTCAGATGGGGCCACCGCGAGTGGCCTAAATTGCACGATACGCGAAAGACGCTTGTCCTCAAACTTCTGTCCGAACGTCTCTGGTCGAAAGTGCCTCGCGACATCGTTGTCGATCCTTCCCCATATGCGGGCAATATCCTGTCCGGTTACTGACAGGCATTGCCGCGCGACGGCGCTGAATGAGTCCGTGCGCCCGACCAGCCCGACCAGCAGAAGAAGCAAATCCGATGGCACATGCGGCCGCGCGAATTCAAGGATTGGCTTGAGGCTGGCTGCCGATGTGGCCAACAGTTTCTCAGGGGTCTGCCCGTCATACTCAGTGCCCTTTTCCATGGGCCGTGGGTTGCTCGCTTCGGTCTGGGGCGACGGTAGCGGCAGAAATTCCCTAAGGTCGCGATGCAACAGATGCATGGGAACGATCCCACCGCCAGTATGTGCGACTGCGGTGCCGTCTTCCCAGGTGTCTGCTGCGGTGCGCGCTCGGATACAGTTGAAGACCGCATTCCGGTCAGCTGCGTCCCATTGCCCCAATTCCTTGAAGGCGGCCCGATAGACCGGCCAAGCGGCGGCTCGCACCTTCAGGTCATCAATCGGCTTTTCCAGGGCCGTCAGGAATTGCGCTGCTCTCTCGCGGTCGCCGTGATTCACCGTGCCAAAGGACCGTAGAAGCTCCTCGGAGGGCGAGTCCGACAGCCGCAGAAGCGCCGCAAGGAGCGGCCAGCCCGGCAGGGTGATAACTACGCCATGGTTGGCGACCGCCTTCAAATCAGGGGCAACCTGAGCACATTCCCCCATCACCGCAATAGGTCGCGCGTCCTCTATGAGTAGCGTCAGCCGCTCAAGAGAGCCGCTTTTATCCGGAAAGACCCGATGCTTACGGAGCAATTCAGAGACGTCCGATCTGAAAAGCTCAGGTGCCAGCTCATCAATGGGCAGAAAGGCAAGACTGCCTTCTCTCGCCAAGGTCTGGCGGGCTGCGTTCAGAATGCCCGGTTCAAGATCCAGAACATCATCCGGCGCCCAGGCATTTCCGCGTTGGTCCGTCAGCCACTTCGTGCTTTGGATCTTAGGCGGCAAGAAAATGCCGTCGTGCGCAAGCGCACTGAGAATTTCCTTCGCAAAAGATTGTGGCTGCGGCTGATGAAGCGCAATTTCGATCAGCGCCGTGGGTGTCCAGGGCGAAACAAGCCGCTCCATGCGGGCGTCACTTTCGGCGTGATTGATCCGCCGTAGAATGGGCACATGTCTGGCCAGAGACGGTGGAACGGAATAGTCTCGCTCTACTCTCCAGATGTCTGCGGCGGCCAGCTTGTGCCCATCTCTGGACGGAAAGATCGGTAGATCGCGCAAATATTCGTCCGGAACGTCAGATTGCAGCAAGGCGAGCACTATTTCGTCATGCAGTATTCGCATCCGCAGCCTGTCGAGATTTCGGCGCAGAAGCGCACCAAGCTCGGGACCCCTGATCTCAGCAATTTCGATGTGCCGCGATTGTTGCCGATTCAGGCCGCTCAGAATGTCCGGATCCACAAGCAAGCTGTCGCTTTCTCCAGCGACCAATTCCGCCGCTAGGTCGGCAACCGGCCCCATGCCATCAGCAAGCGCACAAAGCCGAAGCCGGTCATTACAGATTTGCCCCGCCACCATACTGCGCATGGCTTGGCGCGCTTGCGGTGCTTCAGTGAAGTGGTTCTGCAGGTAGCGAGCGCGCGCCTCGAGGGGCCCAAAGGCCTCAGCCCCGACGATCAACTGGGCCACATTCTCACGTGTGGTTTCAGAAAAGCCGAAGGGTTGGCCAATGTCTTCAAGCAGGTCGGCCTCGGCCTTGCGGATGATAAGCGCTCCGCGATCCGGTGCCGCATCGTAAAGCGCCTTGACCAACTGCTGAGCCTGGGGGCTATCGCGAAATAGGCGCCGCTCCCGTGATGCTGATACGAGATCGCGCAAGCTGACGAGAGCGGCCATTCCACTGCCGTTCGTGGCGCGCAGGATATGCATCCGTCGGCAGACCGGATCATCCAGGAACGCGGCCAGCTGCCGCCCGAGGAGCCTTACTATGCAAATGGCTGCCGCACCGGCTGCCTCATGGTCGCCTCCGTGCTCGAGAAGCGGTGCAACCCCATTTAAGAGCGCCATCGCTTCCGCAGGACTGACGGTCTGCCGCTTCGCCCCATCAGGCAATAAATCCTCCGACAGACAAAGCGGGCCCTGGCGGGCCTCTGCAAGGCTGCGCAGTACGCGGCGCGAACGCCCCGTCGATTTAGGCAACCCGATGACTTGATCCGGCGGTAGAAACCCGAGAATGGCGCGAAGGTGTTCCTCATTGGCGAGGCTTGCGTTTTCCAGCAATGCTCCGCGAAGCAGTTCCAGCAGGCGCGGCGCGGCGGCCTGCCTCAGGCTGTCATCCTGCCCAACGACGACCTCCAGCAACTCTGCCAGGGCCGCCGCGTTCCCGCCCTGCAGAAACACCCGGTGCGACAGTTGCCCTAGCAAATCCTCGATCTCGTCAGGATGCCAGACAAGGTCACCCCCATTGAGTGCAGCAGGGCGCACCGCCAGCGAAAGCCCGCGCCCGTGTGCCCATTCCGTGACTCCCGGAAGAATGTCTGCGATGTTGAACACGCCGCGCGCATTGGCGGCTGGCATCCACCGTAGCTTGGTGCCTGCACGAAGTAGATGCCAAGTTGCCGTGACTTTACCCTCGGTTTTCTCCAGCGTTCGCGCAAGCACGTCTTGCGCTGTGATGGCGGCGCGGTGTGTTCGGCCAAACATGCTGTGCTGGACCGCGCGTAGCAATCCAGCAAGATCGTCATCCGAAAGCATCCCTGCCTGAAGAGCATCAAAGATCGCCGCAGGCACCAAAGGCAAAAGAACCTCGTCCCGAAGCAGGGTATTCCATTCACTCTGCACTGAGCCGAGGGCGTCGCTCGAGGCATCGAAGCCTTCGATGAGTCGACGGCCAGAATCGACGAAGAAATAGCCGTGCAGCATCAACCTCACGCGAGCCCGATCAGACGGAAGCCTAGCGGCGTTTCCTACTGGCAGGAAAACCGCCCAATCGACCAACGTTTCAGCGCCGCTGGCCTGGTCAGTCAGGATTACTGCAGCATGCACCTCGGCCTTTTCTGGCAGTATCTCCTCGCCAATCTCGGTGAAGACTGGAGATTGTGGCCAACGCTCTGAACTCCGCAGCGTATCGAGCCTTCCCTGCGCACCAGAAACCTCGCGTCCCACATAGGTTGATGACTTAGAACCTTGCTCAGTGATCGTTCCCTTGAAGCTGAGTGACCGCAGTTCGCCGGCAGGAACGAAGCCCCGCATTCGCGGCGCGTCCGGGTCGCGGCACAGCCCAGCGATCTGTGTAGCATCCCGCCAGAGCTCGATCCGGTTGAGATGTCGCAGCCCGGCCAGCGTCAAATGCAGTTCAGCCCGGTTCTCAAGAAATCCCGAAATGAGATCCTCAAGCTGGGGCCGGTTGTCGATGAAGGTGAGTTTCGGTGCGGGCAAAATCTCGTTATGGCGCAAAGGAAGCCAGAGCAGTAGGCCCCGTTCGATCCCTAGGCAAGCAGCATGCAGCTTGGCCAGATCTTCTCGGCCAATCATTTCCCATGTAGCGGCCTTGGTGTTCTCGATCACCCCAAGACATGGGTTCACAACTTCAGAAAACTTCGTCGAATGGCCAAAGGCATGCACGATGAAGGCGTCGCAGAGATGAAAAACCGCTTTCTGACCAAAACCGAAACGGCCGATGGTGCCGGAATCATCGCCCTTCGCGCTGTCGGCAAAGGACAGGATGCCGCGACCATCCCTCTCGGCAAACAGGCCATCGTTGGACACCAGCAAGCCGGGCACCCGCAAAAGCGGGTTATCCGCCTCCGGCCAGCCCTCATGTGCAACAAATCGGATCATACCAGCCTTCGCATCCTCGGCGTTCTGGATAAGTTCCTTGAGCACCGGAAAGCCGGAGGAATACCGGTCTTTAAGGTTTGCCTGGATTTGCCGGAATATGGCACGCGGCGGGGTAGTCAGATTGGACATGGCTTCCTTGAGTTCGGGGCTACTACCCAGATTTGCGGAGGGATTATCGAGCGAATTGGAGCCGAGTGAGTTTGCGAGAAAAGGTTAGTATTATCAGGATTTTTACTTTCATACATTGATTGAAGGGGAAGCAGTTCGGCGGTCATTGGCAGTCAAAGGGGAGAACGAGCAGGTCGATATCCTGCTTGCGACAGCATAAAGGACAAGGGTGACAGTCTTAGGCATGCTGGCACTGTCTTCGCGCCGCAGCAAGACGATTAGCCGTCGATAACCGAACCAGCGTCGGACCTTGGCTATTTTCTTGCCGTTCCTACAGCACAGGAAAATTGGACTTGCTGTAAGCCCTAACATTTTACCGCCGGAAGCTGGAGTTTCCTGGCCCTGATCACGACGGCGGGGTGGTGACGCTGTCGGGAAAGTGCGGCTCGCTTGGGGCGTTATAACCGATCGCCCTGTGCGGTCTGTCCTCTTTATACTGGCTACGCCAATCCTTTGGCTACTTGCTAGTCGCAACACCTAAACCAACGCATCTTCTGTCGCTAACGTAATGATATTTCTCAAGCGGGCGATCATGTTGTCGCCTTTGGCGACATCCACGCTTGCGGTCTCAATGATCGTCTCCTGGCCCGAAATCCGAAATTGAGCCTGAACGCCCTCCTCAGCTGAAAGATCCCCGTGATGCGGATAAAGCAGCGTCAGTCGAGGTGCTTTGTACAGATGAGCGTAGGCCATCATCTGGTAGACGTCGCCTTGGGAAACTCCTTGCTTGCGATCATCAATGCGCGAGGAAATCCGCTTCCACTTGGTATCGATCACATGAACAACCTGTCCCGCATATCGGATCAGGATATCTGGCTTGGTCTGGAACACCGCGCGCTCATCGTCGACCGATGTCAGGCAAAACAGCCTGCCGCCCTGAAGAGCGACCCGATAATCTGTGCCTGCCAATGCGCGTGTGATCAACCGACCGACATACTCTTCGAAAAGCGCATTCATCTCGAACAGGAGCGCCGTCCCGCGGCCCGAACCGGCGCTCGTCGTTTGATAGCGATTGCGGAGAAACAATTGTGCCATCCCGAAAAGCTCGCGCCACGCGCGGTTGGTCCGATCAATGACGACCTCGTCCCACTTCAGCGCAGGAACAGAAACTTCGGTAATATCAGCATAGACGAAGGCCAATTCTCGCAAGCGCTGTTGGTTGCTGGCGTTTCGTGACATTCTGAACAGATGCGCTACGGTCGCTTTCATGATGCGGTTCAGAGCGATATCATCCGACAACTCATCAAATTTGCACGCCAGCCGCGAGGGGTTTGCCGCATGGCGCGTGAACTGACGAGGCAGATCAAGCGCCCCGCGCAAGGCCGCGAGGTCATCCTCTTGCGCGATGTACCGTCGCGGCATGCCGCGACGAACGGCATCGGTCAGCTTGTTGCAGAAGATCCGGATAAGAATTTCCAGAAGGGTTTCACGCTGCCAGTCGAGCTCGGTAACCTGGCCCGTTTCGATCTTGAGATCGAGCGCAACCGCAAGCATGTGTACAAGGCGTTTGCGAATGGCCGCGTTCTGCAGCACCTCGCAACCCTGTTGATCGACGTCGATCTTGGGAAGGATTTCAAGACTGCAGCCTTCTGTCGCCAGCACACCGACGACGCCTCGTGCACGCAGTTCATGACGGCGCTCCTCGAGAACACCGCCACCACCCTTGCCTGCAAAAGCCGATACCTTCGCCAGTGCCGCAAGACGTTCGGCAAAGTGCTCGGGAATACAGCCGTCCTCTTCACCATGGGGCAGCGTTTCCCATTCGCGTAGGGTGTACGCAGGCATCAGGCAGCAAACTCCGAGAAGTCGAACTTGTCTTTGACGGTCCACCTCAGCTTATCGCCGGAGAAGTCGTCTTCGGTCATTCCCGCAGGGGCAGCAATTTGTTTCGCATCAAGGAACCGAGACGGGCCTTGTCCGGAGTCGCCGAGAACAGCCGCGACCTTGGACCAGTCTTCGTAGAAATACTCCGCCAGCAAAGGGATCACCTTGTCGCGCATAGCGCTCTCGATATCCACACGCGTCTCGCATCCGGTGAGGTACGCATGACCGATCTGATGCTCCCGATCGAAGAGATACTCGATGCGCTCGTTGATCGTGGCCAGTAGCTTCTGAAGGTCGACGCCTTCCACATTGTTCGAAAGGACGGACGGGTTAGGCATCAGTTCGCGGAAAGCAAACCTGCGGCGTAGCGCCGTGTCCAAGAGCGCAATTGAACGGTCTGCCGTGTTCATCGTACCGATGACGTGCAGGTTCTGAGGCACCCCAAATGATTTCTTCGAGTAAGGAAGTGTAAGCCGGATTTCGTTGTCCATCCCGAGCCGCTTGTCAGGCTCAAGGAGCGTGATCAGTTCGCCGAATACCTTCGAGATATTCGCCCGGTTAATTTCATCGATGATGAGGACATGCGGCTCGGGTGACACGGGTTTATTGATGGATTGAGAGTTCATGTACCGTTCGACAAGCGCGATGTTCAGCTCTTTCTTGCGCAGAGGATAGATAGTGCGCTGAGAGATGGCCATGTCATAGAATTCGTTAGCAGGCATTCCGGCTTCGTCCACCCAAAGCCAGCGCATCGCCCGGCGGTGCGGGTAAGTTTCGGAGCCTTCCCGCGGGTGGAATTCGTAGTCGCCTTCGACCATCCCGATGGCGCGGATCAGCAGGTTTCCCTTGCTGACTAAGACGACGTCTCCCTGTTTCAAGTTATTGCGGAAAATATCCGTCATTTGCACGGCTGAGGTGAGAGAAAACCCCAGCTCCTCGTCGGTGTAGTCTTGCTCAACTCGAGCTTTGATTGCGTTTCGTTCGGTGAATTCGGCGCCTGAGAAGTCGGAGCGGAAGAAGCCGAAGATGGCGCAGTTTTCAGTGATTGCCTCGTCGAAAATTCCGGCATCCTCTGGAATCGCCACAGCGCCGATCGACATTTTGAAAACATTGCGCCCCTCAAGCGAAAGCCGCTCACCCGTCGAATTCTGACCGCGGCTAGCATCAGCGCGGCGGGCTATCCTTTTGAAAACCCCGTCTTCGACCCGCAGACGGAAGCCACCCGTCGCGCTTGGATCAGTCGTAGAGTCGGAGGTTTCATCCCTTACCGTTTCCGGTCGCAGCCCTTCGACGAACTCTTCATAGGACATCGACTGGTGAAAGGTTACGAATTCGACACGCCCCTCGCTCACAAGCTTGCGATAAGTACTCATCAAGGCAGCTCGCTGAGCGCTGCCTTTCAACCCGGATGCGATCTGTTCGCCCAAACAGAGCCGAACTGCTTCCCATGCGGTTCGATACGTCTTGCCCGTGCCTGGTGGGCCATAGAATATCAAGTTCACTGCAGAAGGCGCTGGTGCTTTGGTTGTGTCGGTCACGGCGTCCGCCTCCGGTTGAGAATTGAGCGTATAGGTAAAAACGGTAGAGCTACTTGGGTTTGGTTCTGTGCTCGTGGGCGGCGGTACTTGTGCAAGTTTTTGGAATTTTTCCTTGCCGAGAGCGTCGCAAATGCTTGGGAAAACGTTTTTCAATCCCATCGCGGCCGCGAGATCGCCGGCGCGGATAGAGACCTCCCTTGCTGCTTTTTCCCGGGCGGGTTCGATGAAATAGTTCAGAGCACAAAGCCTGATCCGGTCAGCGCCTTCCATTAGGTGCTCATAGCGTTCAGGGCGCTCGATGGGCTGATCGTCCTGATCCACGATGATGAAGCCAGCGTTGTGAAGACGTGCGGCAGCATCCGCCTTCTGTCCCCAGCCACCGTTGAGTTCCGTCTTGCTGAGGATGAAGCCAATAAGCGGTTTAGTTGGGTAGACGCGATTTTCGCGTTCACGCGATGAGCGCACCCAATAATCTCGCGGCTCGCCAAAAGCGTTGAAGATTTCGCTATGCAACCCGCTCTTGCGGTAGCTGTCGTGGGCATCCATTGCTGCTTCGATCTGAGCTCGATCAAGCGCTTGGCTCTTGTCGGGCTCCTCGATCGCATAGTTATGGACGACCCACAACGCACTCTGAATGTCGATCATATCGCGGGGGGCAAGGCCGCGCACTTCGAAGGCCTGACGAACCGCATGCATGAACCGCATCTCGTCGGTGTAGGACTGAGCAAGGGTCTCGTGCTTGGGAAATGGCGTTCCAACGGCTTCGCGCCAAAGATCTTGTCGGACCGTGTGGCGTATGTAGACCGCATTCTCCGGCCACAGATGGAAAAAGAGGAACTCACCGATCTGTCTTGCCGCGTCTTCGGTACCTTTTGGCACGGCTTCTCTCCAGACCCGTGCGAATGTGTCTAGTACCTCAGCGTGTCCCTCGGGTGAAGCAAGAGCAGCACGCACCAATGAGGCAACCGCGGGATCAAGAAGCGCGTGGTCGGCAGTGCTTTTTGCGCTAAGCGGCTCGCTGGTGCGCCAATCCAGAAGGTTATTGGAGTCGGTCGCGGCGGCGAAGACCGCTTGTGCTATTGAGCTGTCATCGCGTGCGCTTTCCAAAGTAGGACGCAATCGACTGATCGTTGCAAGCTTGTACTCGCGTTCCGCCTCATCAAAAGCTGGATCCGGACGATCGAAGCGATCGAGATTGGGGAAGAAGTGGCGCAGGCGGTCAATCCAGCGAGTTACGGCGTTTGGGTCGAGTTGCAGGTCTCCGATTAGTCCCAAAACGACTAAAGCAGCTCGAGTCCTATCTGGATCGAGATCACCCAGCTTCCATGCATCGATGTCCTGAAAGCCTTTCGACTTGAGACCGCTATGGCGACCCTCGCTGTCGTCTCCTGACGGAGGTTTCCTGCTGGGATCGAGGCCCGCATTGCGCAGAGCGGGCACATGGCTCTCATGAAACCATAAGTTGGGACGATCATTTGTATATTCGAGGCATAGCGGGCGGCCCTGCGGATCGATCAACGGGCCAAGATAGAGGCTTGCATCGTAATCCGGATTTGGCTGCAATTTCGAATCTCGAATAACTTCAAACACCGCGCGACGATTAGCTGATGGCTTTCTCTTTATTTCAAGTTCTGAAATACGGTTTGTGAAACTACTCCAGTCCATTTTCATCATCTCTTTGGTTCCGGTTGAAAGCATTGCAATGCGCAAAGCGTATTGACCAGCTGCATTTGTTCAACTGTGTCGCATTTCGCATCGCGCAGACGCGGAGCGCCGAAGACCAACGCTAAGCCCTTGGCACGTGACACGGCTACATTGATACGGTTGAGCGAGAACAGAAACTCCATGCCGCGCGACGTCTCTTCAGCGGTGGATGCCGTCATAGAGACGAGGCAAACCGGCGCTTCCTGGCCCTGAAACTTGTCAACCGTGCCGACACGAATGCCGACCGGCAACGCATCTCGAAGCGCGTTCACCTGCGCATTGTAGGGAGCAACGACGATGATGTCGGCCTGGCACATCGGTCGCTCTGTAGCGTCCTTGTCAGTCCATTTGCCCAACAACAGCTCGGCGATCGTGGCCTGAATGGCCGCGACCTCTTCGAGTGCCACCTGCGCATTGCCCTCATGCTGGACGGGCACCCAAAAGGCTCCGGCGGGTGGATAGGAAGTTCCCGAAACACTTTGACGCGCTGCGTCGGGGTGGCTGGTCAATCGCCCTTCGTAGACTTGATCCGAGATGAATCGGCAGACATCGGGATGCATCCGGCGCGAGACGGGTAGGAAAATGCCCCTTTCGGGCGGTACGGTTGCGTGATCCCCCAGCATCCAGTCAAGGCAGGATAGGTTTGCGGGCTCGGGGTGCGCCCCTTGAATGACCTGCGGCAACTGACGTGGGTCGCCAACCAACACGATGTTGCGCGCAGCGCGTCCCATAGCGGCCAAGTTGGCCAGACCGACCTGCCCCGCCTCATCGACGAACAGCCAGTCGAACGCCTGCACATTCTCGTCCCGGGCAAAGAAGAACGCGGTCCCGCCCACGACATGCCCACCGCTTGCGGCTTCGCCATTATCCGTGGTGCGCTGTATGGGGCAATCGTCCGAATAACCGTCATCGGAGCCCGAGACCTTGTGTACCAGATCAAGCGTGATCGGAAGATTTTCGTCTTCAAGCGCGCTCAGGCAGCCCATCAGCACGTTGCGAATGGCCTCATGACTGTTTGACGCAACGCCCACGCGGGCACCTTTTCGCACAAGTGAAAGTATCGCACGCGCAGTGACGAACGTCTTGCCCGTGCCTGGTGGGCCTTGGATCGGCAGAACGGTTTGATCCATGGCACCTACTGCTTCAATCGTACCTGCGACAGGATCGATGACCGGTTGAATGAGTCCGGTGGTCAGACGCGGCGCTGCACGGGATAGAAGGTCATCAACGGCCCGGTAGGCGCGTGGGCCACACTGATCAACGATAACGTCACGTAGGGCGGCTCCAATCACTTTGGTATCCAACGGCCAGTCCGGATGTAGCGAGAGACGCCCCTCCAATAAGTGGTCTTTACCCGGTCCCGCTTTGATCGTGACCTCGCGCGCGCTCCGATCCAAATCCTCAATGCTGACCGACGCTGGTGGACCGTCGAACACTGGAACTGTGGCTTTCTTCCCGGCCCGCAATTTCGTCTCTTGCGCAGGGAAACGGTAGCGCCGTGCGAAAGAACGCTTGACCGGTTCGATAGGGCCAATCGCCTCCAGTCCAGCCATAGCGTCCAGATCGTCGATGAGATCGTCTTCATCCTTGGCAGCGCTATCGAACACAGCCCACTGGGCAGGCTTGACCTCACGCCTGTGGAAGAGACCCAAGTTGAAAAGCATCTCCTGACGATCTTCCGGCAATCCAGATGCGGAGATGCGCGCGCGCAGAGCCTGTGTTTCGGCATCCTCTTCGACTTCTTTGGATGCTGCATTCTGACCCATCTGCGGCCATGGCCCTTGGGGGCGGATATCTACCAGCCAGTTCCGCAACTCCTCGGTCGAGATGCAGTCAATCCTGTTGTAGTCTTCGATCTCGTCCAAAATGTGCTGCTCGCCCGTCTCGCGCCATTTCTCATAGGCCACGACCGAACCGCCTGCTGTCTTGACCTCTCCGTCGCGCTTGCGTCCGTAAAAGGCTTCCATCGACTTGATCGAATAATTCGCTTCGGATCCGATCAGCCCCCCACGAACGACAGCGAACAGATCAACGAAACGACGTTCTCGCAGCAGTCGGTCAAGGAAGGCTTCACCAATACCGTATTTTGTGGTCAGGCGCTTGAGCGCGGTGATTTCATATGGGGCATAGTGATAAATGCGCGCTTGAGGATATTCCTCCAGCCGCTTGCGAAAAAACGCCAGCAATTCCGCAAGAGCCCGCGCTTCGGCAGCATGATCATGCCCCCAAAAGGCTAGAAACTGCCCGTCAAACCAAAGCCCATGTAGGTATTCCAGACCGCCCTCGTAATGTGGATCGCCTTCGATGTCATAGAAGAGATCGCCCGGCTGTGGCTCTGGAAGCAGATCAAAACCCTTGCTCGGCTCAGGCGCGCGCAACTCAAATTCTGGTCCTCCCGTCTTGCGGGCGTGTTGGAGGCGCGCCTGAGTGACCAAGCGAACACGCGTATTCTCGGTCATGCCTCGGACAGGCTGATCCAGATCCGCCAGATCCGCCATAGTAGTAATCCCCTCAGCCTCAAGCTTCTTGACTTGCCCTTTCGTGATATTTGCCACGTTGAAAAGGCTGTCCTCAAGTTTCCAAACACTTGTGCAATGATCTGCCCAACGACAGAAACTGCAGTCAGCACAGGGCACAGGCCGGGTGACCGTTGGGGTAGCCACGAAGGCCTCGAGGCGCGCTCTGGCAGCCCGCGCATAGTGGGCGTAGTCCGCCAACCGCAGTGTGGCGCGCTCACCCGTTCCTAACTCGACATGTGCGAACTCAGGAACGGCGCCCTGAATTTCGGTTAAGAGATCGGAGTAGAGAACCAGTTGCAGCACGTGCTTTGGATGCGGTCGGCGTTTGAGTTTGGTATCCGCAACTTCGTAGCTGAACTGGCCGAGAGCCGACGGTCGCTCAACTCTCATGAGGAAATCGGACCAACCGCCCCAGCTCCCAGACAGGAATGCGCCTTGAAAAACCACCTCGGGCCCGCCTGCCAAAGCAACACGTGTCGCCTCAGAATCCTGCGCCAGACTTCCTCGTTCGATCTCGACGACGCATTTGCCTTCCGTCTTCAGTCGCTCAAGATGAGCAGCTTCATGGGCATCGCCTTGCTTCTGCAATAGCGCCGCATCCTCAGTATCTTCGCCTGGTGTTGGTCCCTCCCCTCTCAAGCGCATCAGGTCGAACGCGGTCGCATGGGCGCACCCCATGAACCGCATGAGATCGGTTGCCGAAAAAAGAAGTTTATTGTCAAATTCCCGCATGGGCTCCAGCAATCATCAATGAGCGCAACCGCTCGGAGCGGAAACGTCTCGTGTGTTTACAGCCTCTTCAATAACATCAGTGGGTGTCAATAACTGTCGCGCTTGCCAAGCGCTTGATTTCTAAAGCTATGCATCTTTAGCGCGTTTACGCCCACATCAAGCGGAAATACCGTCTTCGCTGCGCACGATCCGCAGGCTTCCAGGCGCAATAAGCGAAGCGCGTTTGCCTTTTGCGCTCATCCAGAGCGAGAAGCCCTTATTGATCAGTACAACCACCTCATCCAGCGACTTGGCATAAACTGCAAGTTCGGCGTGGTGCTTGTTCTTGCCATGTGCCGCGTCCGCCAATTGATATCCCTTACTGGTAATTGCCGGTTCTTCGATCACGCCAGCCCTCGAAGAAATCCGTTCGATTCTGATCACACGTCCATGCATTTGGTTCCCTTTCTCTGTTTCAGTGCGCCTGACGAACCTCTGGACTCCTAACCTGATGACCATTGACGGAATCGGCTCGACAGGACGCAATGACATTACTAGCCTACAAGGGTGACAAAAGCTGACAGGCTAAGAGGCGCACATGTCCTTTTCGAAGGCTCAAGATCTTATTCGTCTTGCCCAAATGGCGGCTGCCCGACGCGGCGGTATCAGCCTTGAAGAGATTTGTGCGGAGTTTGGCGTCTCTCATCGAACGGCCCAGCGTATGACTGATGCGTTGGAAGAAACGTTCGGAAATGTCGAAGCCGAAGATGGGGAGGATCGAAAGCGGCGCTGGCGTCTTGTCGATACTGGACTCGCCCGGCTGCAACTGAGGCATGAAACAAGTGCCGAAGCACTGGAGATTGCCGCCCGTTCCGCAGAGGCGGAAGGCAGGCTGCGCCATGCCAAAGCGCTGACGGAACTGCGAGACGGGATGTTGGCGCGAGTTCCGACACGCGCTCGCGTCGAAGCGGATGCCGAAGCAGTTCTTATGGCTATGGGCCAGGTCACGCGCCCAGGGCCTAAGGTCAGCGTTGCGCCTGATATCCTTGATGCAATCATCGAAGCTTTGCGTGGGCCATTCCGCCTTTGTGTGCGCTACAATCGGGATGCATCAACGCGCATCTTGGAACCACATGGTGTTTTGCTGGGGCACCGGACGTACCTAGCTGCCCGCGACCCAGCAAAGGCAAATGAGGTTCGAAACTTCCGTATTGATCTGATCCATGAAGCCGAAACGCTGAATGAGAGCTTTGCGTTACAAGACGGCTTCACGATCGCAGACTATGCCGCGCAAGCCTTCGGCGTCTGGCAAGACCCGGCACAATTTGGCGAAGTGATCTGGCGCTTCACGTCGGACGCAGCCGATCGTGCAGCCGGCTTTCAGTTTCACCCAAGACAGTCTTTAGAATACCAGGGTGACGGAAGCCTCATAGTGCGCTTTCAGGCTGCAGGCTGGTTGGAGATGGTCTGGCACCTTTATCAGTGGGGCGACAAAGTTGAAGTGATCGCCCCGGAAGAATTACGGGCCATGGTCGAAGAATATAGGCGGTCCGATTTCGCCGCGATGCCATGACCAGATTTAACGAGGAGAAATTAGATGCCCGACAATTTGACGTTCGATGCACTGAAGGAAAAACAACGCGCCATACGCGCAGGTTTTCCCGAGACGATGGGTCTTCGTGTACATCGTGCTATCAGTTGGATCGGTCGAGCCGAGGCTAGCGGGGGGGATGATGACGCACGCTTCATCTTTCTTTGGATTGCTTTTAACGCGGCCTATGCTGACGAGCGCGATTTCCAATCCATTCCACAGGGCGAGCGCGCGAATTTCCTCGAATTTTTCGGTCACCTGACGGAGCTGGACGCTGATAGGCGCATTTACAAGGCGGTTTGGCAGCGCTTTTCAGGCCCCGTCCGGCTGCTTCTGGAAAACCACTATGTCTTCAGCCCGTTCTGGCAACATCATAATGGGATTGAAGGCTTTGAGGATTGGGAAGAGCGTTTCAACGCCTCCGCTCGCTCTTTTGCGCAAGCGTTTCAGGCTGGTGACACGGCGCGCGTTCTCAGCTTTGTTTTCGATCGCCTCTATGTTCTCCGCAATCAGTTGGTACATGGCGGCTCGACTTGGAACGGCGGCGTCAACCGAGCCCAGGTGCGTGATGGCGCGGCGATTCTTGCGTTCCTGATGCCCGTCTTCGTGGATCTGATGATGCACAACCCGAGGGAGGATTGGGGGCGACCATTCTATCCAGTGGTATCGTAAGCCAGAGTCGTCGGAGGTTTCCAAAGGCCGTCGTGTTGAGACATGCCCGTGAGCATACACGCTGAAGACCCAGAACGTGTGTGCGCGCGGTCCTTTTAGACGGTGCGTCAATCAAATCTCCTTGCTATCATTAATGTTGTTTCGTATCGCTGCACCATTATAGACGGAGTCGGCATCATGAAGCACATAGTCCATAGAGTGGCAGCCGCCGCGGCAATCAGCATATCCTCTCTTATGGGCTCGGCCGCCCCGGCCCAAGCCTATCAGGTCGACTGCGCGATCCTCTTGTGCCTTGCCGGGGGATGGCCTGCATCCACGCCCTGCGCACACGCGCGGGCAGTTTTCATTCGCCGGATCACCCCCTGGCCGATCGAGCCGCCGTTGCAGATATGGCGTTGCCCAATGGGAGCGTCATTCAACGAGCCCGCACCGCTGTCACCGATGGAGCGGCTCTATGACATAACGTTCCGCCATCCGCCCTTGATCCATTCGGAAGCTGCATCCGCGCCCCTGGTTCCTGTCCAGGCCGATGACCAAGCGGATATCGACATCTCGGACGACGCTTTCGACTTTGTGCGGAGCATCCGCGTCTACCATATCCAGTACCGTCAAAACGAAAACCGCGATGGCGACTGCAATCGGAGCGACTCTACGCGCTTGGGATCATACGGCCTTCAAGGTGACTATCGCTGGACAAGGTCCAACGTGGCTCAGGTGCCGACCGCGTCTCAGCTAACCATCCCGAACGGATGCAGAAGCTACTTCTACCGGTCTGTTTTCGTGGACTGGCGTGATCACGCAGGAAACTACGGCTCCGAAGAAGTCGGCTACTGACCAACCAAGCGCCAGGCTTCCTGAGCGCTCCTCGCAAACCCCTGCACTGGAAGCCGTGCAATCAACTCAGAAAAGGAAACGACGCCAGACCGTGAAGCCTGACGCCGCGCTAGAAAAATCCGTGAACAAGAATTTTCTAGCGCACTGTCCAAACACCCGCAACCAGCAAAGTTGTTTTGCTGGCAAGAATGTTGTTGTCTCACGACATGGCGTCGGTTCTCTCAGGAGGCCCCGACCATGGAACCCACAACCGGCTTGATACTACGACGTATTATGCAAACTGATCTTTCCGTATCCGCTCACAAGCTTGCCACTCTCATCCTCGACGGCATCGCCTGGAAGGAGGGCTACAACGGGTTGTCGCGCGGTACAGCCGCCTTCACCCTCTCAGTCTTGGCGAGCAAGATGGGCATCTCGCGCCAGTATCTGACGGTCCTTCTGAGCGAACTTGAAGCGTCGGACTTGGCGCTGGTGCGCCAGAAATCAAACGGCAAATTTGCCCCCTGGCTCTTCCGGTTTTCGGCCTTTCATGCAGAGGAGGATGCCCATGATCTCGTGTCAGGTGAGGGTGACACATCACTATCTAGAGATAATAATAACAAAACTATATTCTCAGGTCTGATTGAAATCACCGCGAACGCGAACGTTTTTCAGACCTGTTGGGCAAATTTGATAAAGGCAGCGAAGACCGCACTACCCTGCTGGAACGTCGACACGCAAGTCATCTGGGATCGCTTCCTCGCGTTCAACCGGGCGCGAGGCAATGGCAAGGTTCCTGCAGGTTTCTTGCTTGGTTTCATGCGTCGGTGGCGCACTGCACCGGGAACACCGCCTCGCTCGGAACCTACTCCGGCGCCGAAGCGGGTGGTTGATCCAAAAGAGCGTGAATTGCTCGATCAGATCCAAGCTGCGCCAAGTACAAACCGTCAGTTTCACGCATCGGACCTGTGTCGCTTGATCGGGCATGCTGGCTACGAGGCCAGGGTCATCGACGTGATCCGGCAGTTCGGATGCCAGAGGTTCTCTGCGATCTTGGCTGTGCATGGCAGGGCTGTGCTGGCGGGGGAGATTTCGCGATGAACGAGCTTTGAATGTGCCTGGCTTGGATATGTGTAAACGCATACGGTTTTAATATGTAAAAAATAACCTTTGGCTGAGTCCGGCAGAATTTCCGTTCGGTAGCATCCGACAATCCTTATCCCGTGGAGTTGAAAACCCGTGAAATGCAAAAAAAGATGTCAGTATCTTTGCGTCGATTTATGCTCAGAACCGAGATCAAGAAGAATTACCTCTTGAAGCTCCAGTTGCCAGAGGTCCTAGATTTCACAACATGCCGAACTAGGCTCAACCCTGGTTTTTGCAATCAGTTGGAGACGCGCAATGCTAACTAGACGACATTTCTTAATAACCACTACCACCCTTTTTTCAGCTCCAATGGCTGCGACAGTTTTT
This sequence comes from Pseudogemmobacter sp. W21_MBD1_M6, assembly GCF_052119585.1. Classification (NCBI taxonomy): domain Bacteria; kingdom Pseudomonadati; phylum Pseudomonadota; class Alphaproteobacteria; order Rhodobacterales; family Paracoccaceae; genus Pseudogemmobacter; species Pseudogemmobacter sp. W21_MBD1_M6. The sequence continues at coordinate 83,526 of NZ_JBGQOJ010000009.1, forward strand.
GCGGACACTTGGCCGACAGACGCACAAAAGGCGGCTTGGGACGCCCAGGTGACACCACCGAACTTTGATCTTGAGACATCGAACCCTTGGGGCTTGCACCCTCGTTTTCTGCCCCAGCGAGTTGTGGCGAAAGACGGGCTTGTGCCCGGCGACATACACGTGGATGCTGTCGCTCGTTATTTATATCATGTTGAGCAAGGCGGTACAGCGATGCGTTACGGCGTGGCGATCGCGCGAGGCACCCTGTACGAACCAGGTACATACACGATCAAGCGTAAAGTCAGATGGCCGCATTGGCAGCCGACGCAGAACATGATCGACCGCGACCCAGAACTCTACGCTGATATCGCCGACGGTATGGAGCCCGGACCTAAGAATGCGCTTGGGTCGCGAGCTCTCTATCTCTTTCTCGGCGACCGGGACACTTATCTCCGCATTCACGGTACGCCACAGCCGAGAAGCATTGGCGGTCGTGCAAGTTCCGGCTGCGTCAGAATGGTCATGGCGCACATAAACGAGCTTTATCCCAACGTCGATATTGGTTCGACGGCTTTCCTCTACTCGGCCGAGGACAGTGTCACTGCGGGAAGCTGAGGCCGTGTACCAAAGCACCATCGGTCAGGGAAAGTGACGGGAGTTTATCCTAGCCGGGGAGCACTTCGGATTACTGAACCCCGCTAGGCCGCCGGCGCGGTACAAATCGGATTTCCGCGAGGGGTTCGGAGCGGCACCAGGGTAACTTCCACGGGACCGTTGTGCAGATACCAGTAGCAGCCGTCTTCCGGCAAAAGGCGCGCGGACTGAAGATCCTGACCCGTTGCGGCCATAGCGACGACTGCCTCCGGCAGTGGTCTGTTTTGTGCAGTGTCGGGCCCGCCAGGAATAGAAGCGGAACACGCTCCCAACAAAAACGCTGCTGGGAGAAGTAAGCCAAGATGAATTCGCATATTTAGAATTTCCGCCCTTAGAACAACTTAACCTGAGTACCAACCTCGGCTAATCCAAACAACTCTTCGATATGTTCGTTGTAGAGGCCGATGCAGCCGTTCGACGATTGTCGACCGATCTTGCGCGTGTCACCTGTGCCGTGAACGCGGTAGTACTGCCATGACAGATAAAGGGCGTGTGTTCCAAGGGGATTGTCGGGGCCAGGGCCAACGAAATCCGGCCATTCGGGATTGCGCTCCTTCATCGACGGCGTAGGTCGCCAGCTCGGGCCATCCACCTTGCGAACGATTTCGGTGTAACCGCGCCGCGTCAACTCCTCCGTAAGAGGGACGCTGGAGGGGTAAAGCTTGTAGACGTTTTCGTCTTCCGACCAGAACTGCACCGCGCGGGAGTCAATGTCGCAGAGGATCGCGCCATTCCGCAGATTGTCAAAATGATCTTGCCAGGACGCAACCCTAAACCCGGATATATTGCTTCGCACCGCCGGTGTCGCCAGACCCTCGTTTGTCTGTGCCACTCCCCTACCGGTTCCGAGAACCAAGCCGCTTGCGGCGGCCCCCAGGAGCGCAGCCCTGCGCGTGACTGACATGTCGTTCGCTCGTTTCATCATGAAAACCTCAAATTTTATCTGTTTGGACTATTCTCGGACCTCCACCCACTAGAGCTTCAACAGGCTGCCACTCACAAAGCCGTGAGATCAGCTGTCCTTATGCTGTCAGAGAAACCTGCGGGTTTTTTGGAGGTAGGCTCGGTAAGCGTCCCCGTAGCGATCAATCAACCAGCGCTCTTCAGCGAAGGGCGCGAGTGCCAATGCAGTAACGCCGGTGATAATCACTGGCCACGCGAGGATCGAGGCGGAGAGCAGTCCGATCCCGATGAGGATCGCCATGTCAGCCACATACTGAGGATTGCGGGAGAACCGGTAAAGGCCACGGGTCCGCAGAACGCCTTCATCACCACTCGTCGCCGCCATCCCAAGTTGCATCACACCGGACCAGACAACGGCATTGCCCAGAACGATCAGACAAAGCCCTAGACCCCAACGTATGATCCATGGGAAGTCGAGCTCACCCCATTCTAGCAGAGCCAAAACGATGGCAGATCCGAAGCCGACGCACGTAAGTCCCCAGACGACAATCTTGTGGGCTCCTGTAGAGTGAATCGGCGGCCAGACACGTCGCTCCGGTTGGAACATGGACCAGAGTATTCCCGCGACCAGCAACAGATTGGCCGCACAACCCAGCACGAGAACCACGGTTTTGAGGTCACCCATGACCATACCTGTCTGCGTCCCGATGTTTGGTCGCTGAGCGTTCAAACTCCAGCGTTGAGTGGTCGATCCCGAATTCCTCGTCGAGGCGGGTCTTGATTGCCGTCTTGATGTTTTCGAGGTCATCCCAGCGGTCCTCGGCGATTACGACGTGGGTATCGAGCGCCGCACGATGCTCCTGCATCTGCCAGAAATGTGCGTGATGAACTTCCTCGACTCCGTCCACGTCCTCCACGGCCGCGATAACCTTGTCCGTGTCGATATCGGGCGGGCTTCCCAACATCAGGGTGCGGATCGGGCCACCGATCTCGCTGAAGGCGAGCCAGAGGATATAGGCGGCAATCCCGATGGTGATCGCCGGATCAACCCAGCGGACATCGTAGAGAAGGATGAGAACGCCACCGACGATCACGGCCACAGACGCCAGCGCATCGCTGAGGTTGTGGAGGAACAGCGCCCGGATGTTCACGCTGCCTTTCTGCATCGAATAGGTCAGCCACGCGGTGAGGGTATCGATGAACAGCGCCACACTGCCCAGGATGACCACGGTCCAACCCGCGACTTCGGGCGGATCAACAAACCGCATCGCGCCCTCATAGACCAGATAAAGGCCGATGATGATCAGCGAGGTATAATTGATAAGCGCGGCGACGATCTCGACCCTGCCATATCCGAAGGTCATTTTCGCATCGGCCGGGCGGCGCGCGATCTTGCGCGCGCCGAATGCGATGACGAGCGACGCCATGTCGGAGAAGTTGTGGATGGCATCCGCGATCAGCGCGAGGCTGCCGGATAGTATCCCGCCGACAATCTGCGCGACCGTCAGGAGGCCGTTTGCCCAGATGGCAATGGCAACCCGCCGGTCGCCTTCTTTAGGCTCCATATGGGCATGATCATGCGGCACGAGAAGCCTCCTCATGGCCGTGGTTTGGCCGGCTGAGCCCTGGAACGCTTGGCAAATGACCAGCGCGGATCGCCCTGACGCGGGCATTCATCCAATGGCGAATGAGGTGCCGATAGATCCAGTCGCGCAGGGGGCCTAACGCCTGACGATGGTGCTCATAAAACATGTCAGGATTATCGAATGTTCCAAAATCGCGGGCGATGCCGGTCTTTTGGATATATGTACTCTCCCCCGTCCATCCGACTGGCGGTGCGCTCAAGCAGTCGGTCCCGGCACCGTAGCCGCATAGGGACCGTGTCTCGGGAAACGACCGCTGCAGGGCCAACAGGAAGGGTGTGTCGAGGATGAAGCCCTCAAGATCGACCCATCCTGCCTCGGTCTCGACCTCGATCCATGAGTGGAGGATTTCTGCGGGTGCGATCGGATAGATCAGTTCAGGCACGACGCCCCGTTGCAACGCTTTGTGGATTGTGAAGCCGTGCAAGCGGCATCTTACGCCGACAGCGCGTAGAAGCGCCATCAGCAGCGTTCCCTTCGTGTTGCATTGTCCATACCTGTCGTCGAGTACTTCAGAGGCAGGAATGTCGTCGGCGCGGTTATAGCCAAAGTCGATCTCGTTTCGCACGAAGTCGTAGATTGCACCAATTCGATCATGCAACGGCAAGGTTCCCCACCCCCGGTCGGCGATCAGAGCGGCAAGTGAAGGATGCCTGACATCCAAGAGTGGCGTCGACGAAAGCAGCGGGTCAACAGGGGTCATGAGCGTTTCCTAGAATCAACTATACAGAGATGATAGTTTCTACAGTCACTGTAGCTTCAACCTTTATCTTGTCGCGACGCGAGAGACTATTCTGGTTGGTGATTGTGAACTGCCTTGTGATGCTCGTCATGCGCGTCCCGCAGGATGCCTATGCCGCCCCACGCCGCGATGCCAGCCACCGCGACCCCGACAACGAGGTCGGGCCAGTTGCTGCCCAACCACCAAACGAGACCGCCCGCGATCAGGATGCCGCCGTTCGATGCGAAATCGTTGAGGCTGAAGGTGTTGGCGGCCCGGATGTTCACGTCCGGTTCCTTCAGTCGCCCGAGCAGCCAGATGCAGGCGAGGTTGACGACCGCAGCGATCAGCGACATTGCGATCATCAGAGTTCCGAGCGGTTCGGAACCGCCGACATAGCGCCGCCAAGCGTCAATCAGAATGCCAACCGCAAAGATCAGAAGCAATCCGCCGGATACGTTCGCGGCACCCCGCTTCCACTTCGACGACCGGGACAAGGCCAGAAGGCTGATGCCATAGACGAGGCTGTCGGATGTGTTGTCGAGACCATTGGCGATCAGGGCGCTGGAATCGCCGATAGCTCCTGCGGCGAAGAACCCCGCAGCGATTGCGAGATTGAGACCGAGAACAATCCAGAGCGTCTGGCGCTCTTTTTCATTCTTCCCGCTGAATTCGCTTTCGACCATCGAACTGGCAAACCTTTCGATTTCTAAGAAAGGGGGCAGAAACGCCCTCTTCGGATGCAGCTGTCAATAAGATATATAGAACCTCTAGCGACTGTAGATCCAAAATAGCTTATTTACGTCCCTCTGGGCACCGAAAGAATAATCGCGGCACCGATCAAACAGATGGACGTCCCTATGAAGTCCCATCTGTCAGGTCGCTCGCCCTCGACGAACCACATCCAGAGCAGGGAGGCCCCGATGTAGATGCCGCCATAGGCTGCGAAAGCGCGGCCCGCTGCGCTGGTTTCGACCTGCGCCAGCAACCAGCCGAAAAGCGCGAGCGCGATTATGCCGGGTGCGAGCCAGAGCGGTGATGCCCCAAGACGCCACCACGCCCAGATGGCGAAACACCCGCTGATCTCCGCGACAGCAGCCAGCGGATAGGCAATTGCGGCGTTCAAGCCCCAATCTCGTCGTGCTCGGTGAGACATTCCGCATGGTCTCGAAGGACCTCCAGAACCTTGCACTCCGCAACGCTGTCACCGTTGCACTCGGCGACCATGCGTTTCAATTCCTTCTTAAGCGCTTGCAGACGCTTGATCCGCTGTTCGACTTGGTGGAGTTGCCGACGCGCGATCGAATCCGCCCCCGCGCAGGATTGGGACGGGTTGTCCGAGAGGTCCAGCAGCTCCCGGATGGAGTCGAGCGAAAATCCGAGCTGGCGTGAGTGCCGGATGAAAGCCAGCCGGTCGAGGTCCTTTTCAAAGTAACGGCGCTGGCCGCCTGCGGTCCTTCCGGCCTCGTTCATCAAACCGATTTCTTCGTAGTAGCGGATCGTCTGAACCTTGGTTCCGGTTCTCCGCGAGAGTGTTCCAATTGCCAGCATGTGCGATCCTTCAATCTACAAAGACTGTAGCTTACTGAAGAGACAACTCCATTGAAAAGACAAAGGTTTCACTTTGGCGTGACTTCGGACAACAAAAAGTAACTTTTCGCTTGAACCTCTATCTGCTGTAGCTTGTATCCCGCGCACAGACAAACTGAACAGGTGGGTAGCGCAAGCAATGAAGAAGGTCCGGATAGTTCTCTGGTCGGCAGTGGTTGTCGCTGCGGCGGTGTCAGCCACGCTTTGGATGACTGAACGCAATCAGGGACCGGTCGCCGCGCGTGTTGATCCTGAGGCCGAGAGTTTCACTGCGGATTTTGAGCTGACGGACCATACCGGTATGGTGCAGACCGACGAGGATTTCCGAGGGCGCTGGATGCTCGTCTTTTTCGGATTTGCGAACTGCCCCGACGTGTGTCCCATGGGGCTCGCAACCATCGCGGACGTCATGGACGAGCTCGGCACCCAAGGTTCCGCCGTCCAGCCCCTGTTCATCACGGTCGACCCTGAAAGGGATACGCCAAGCGCTCTGGCCAACTACGTTCCCCAGTTTGGTCAGGGAATCCTTGGGTTGAGCGGACCGCCGGACCAAATCGAACGCACTGCCGAGACCTTCAAGATCTACTACCAGAAGATCGAGGAAGCCTCGGCGCCCGACGGCTATACGATGGGGCATACGTCGTCCTTCCTTCTCTTCGATCCGGAAGGCGAATTTGTCCGCATCTACGAATACGACGAGGAACCCAGACTGATCGTTACTGATCTTCGCGAAAGGATCGGCGCGTGACAGCTGGCCCAGACGCAACGCCACGCGCCGCGAGCCCGGTAGCTTTCCTCTTCGCGGCATGGTTCGTCGCCTTGTCCGCGTCGCTTGCCGTGCTCTTCATCGGAGAGGTTCTGGGGCAGACCCCCTGCAATCTGTGCTGGTTCCAGCGTGCCTTCATGTTCCCGCTCGCGGTCATCCTCGGGGTGGCGGCTTGGCGCGCCGACCTCTCGATCTGGCGCTATGCCGCGCCGCTCGCGGTTCTGGGTGGTGCCGTCGCCCTTTACCATTCCCTGCTTTACGCAGGGATCGTGCCGGCGCCGATCGTCCCCTGCACGGCGTCCGGGCCATCCTGCACCGATGACGCGATGCTGATCCTTGGCCTGCCAATCCCTCTGCTCTCCCTGCTGACGTTCGGGGCGATCCTTGTCCTTCTCATTCAACTTCGACGGATTTCAACATGAACCGAAAGACTCTTCTGCTCGCGATACTCACTCTGGTACTGGCCGTTTTCGTGGCTGGTGCCTGGTTCGTATCGCGCCCCGATCCGACCCCGGTGGCGACAGCCGCTCCGCTGGAACAACAGGATCGTCTTGTTCGGTCCTATTCTCCCATACTCGGGCGCGAGGATGCGCCAGTGACCATCGTGGAGTTCTTCGACCCAGCCTGCGAGGCCTGCCGCGCCTTCCATCCCATCGTGAAGCAGATACTGGCGCAATACCCCGACGATGTGCGCGTCGTCATGCGCTACACGCCGTTCCACGGCGATGGGTCCGAGCTGGCAATCAAGGTGCTGGAAGCGGCTCGGTTGCAGGACGTTTTTGTTCCCGTGCTGGAAGCGCTGCTTGAAAATCAGCCCGCCTGGGCCTCTCACGGCGCTCCGGCAGCTGAGCGCATCATGGAGATCGCCGGAGCGGCGGGCTTGGACACAGACGCCGCCGCAAATCAGATCATGTCACCCAGCATCGTCGGCGTCCTCAATCAGGACCGGGCCGACGTCGAAGCTGTCGGAATTCAGGGCACACCGACGTTCTTCGTCAACGGTAAGCCTTTGCCAGAGTTCGGTGCGGAGCAGCTCTTGTCGCTCGTCCAAGCCGAAGTCGAGGCTGCGGCAACAAACTAGAACGAACAGGAGACCCAACGTGTTCAAAACCTTCGCAAAGGCAATCCAGAGCCTGTCTGTCGCTCTTCTGATGGGCTTGCCAATGGCATCCTCAGCGCAGCAGTTGTCAGAGAACGCATCGATTGTGGTCGAGAGACCCTGGGCGCGCGCGAGCCTTGGAATGTCGCGGCCCGGCGGGGCCTATCTGACCGTTCGGAACGAGGGCAGCGATCAGATCTCCCTTATCGGTCTTCGCGCGGAGATCTCCGGCATGGCTTCGATCCACGAAACCAGAACCAATTCTGACGGCGTCAGCAGCATGGCTCCGGCGGACGATATCGTGATCCCGCCCGGGGGTATGTTCGCCCTTGAACCCGGCGGATATCACGCCATGCTGATGCAACTGCAATCTCCGCTCGTCGAGGGGGAGACCTTTCCGCTGACCCTGCTCTTTTCCGATGGAACAGAGCTTGAAATCACCGTCCCGGTCCTTGGCATCGGCGCACGCGGCCCCGAAGGCTGATCCGGCTGATGATGAGGGTGGCCAAAATCGCAGCGATCGGAGCGGCGGCGGTCTTTGCCGCCCTGTTTGTCGGCTGGTGGCAGGTAGATGGGCCTGGCGCTGACTCCGCGCCGGGCAAGCGGTCTCTACCGCTGACTGCTATGGAATTCAGCCTGACGGATCAGGATGGTCGCGATGTCGGCCCGGAAACCCTCATCGGCGAGCCGAGTCTGGTCTTCTTCGGATTCACCTACTGCCCCGACGTTTGCCCGACGACCCTTTCGGACATTTCCGGATGGCTCGACGAGATTGGGCCGGACGCCGAAGACCTGAATACCGTTTTCATCACCGTAGATCCGGACCGCGACACGGTCGAGACCATGGCCGAGTATGTCTCGTATTTCCATCCGCAGATACAAGGATGGACGGGCTTGCCAGACCAGATCGCGGCCATCGCCGATGGTTTCCGTGCCACCTATGAGAAGGTTGAGGGCGAAAACGGCGAATATACGATGAACCACACGGCGGGTGTTTTCCTGTTCGATGCGACAGGTCGCTTCGTCACCACCATCGACTATCACGAACCACGCGAATTCGCCGTGCCGAAGATAAGGCGCGCGATGCAGAACAGAACCGAGGGGGCAGAATCTTGAAACTGAGACATATCGTTCTGGGAACGACAATGGCCGCGGCAGCGGTCAGCACGATAGCGAGCCGGGCTTTGATCCTGGAGGCGCCGCCCGAGTACATCTTTTCCGAGGCTCCGGTAGCCTTGGACAGTCCACCCGAACCTCTCGATGGACCAGGCGTCAACGCATCTGGCGAGACGATGCCGAATATGCTTCCGGCCGCTTTTCAGCCGCCTGAGTTTCCCGCACTCGAACGGGCCGAGCCAGATAATCTGATGGCGCTTGTTCAGGCCCTCGCCACGCCGCCTTGGGAGGCGACGGTCGAGGCGGGTGACACATTGGACGTGCTTCTCTCTCTCGCGGACATGGATGCGCAAACACGGACCGAAGTCGCACTGGCACTGACGGTTGAATACGACCTGCGCCGCCTTCGACCGGGCCATCGTCTCAGCGTCAACTTTCGCCCGGACGGCACGCCATCCGTTGTGACGTTGGCTGTCGATGACGGTGTGCGGATCGAAGTCACCCTGGACGACACCATTGCGAGTCGGACGGTAACGCCGAGCGCGTTGACAGTCGAGCGTGCGAGCCAGCTGCTGGTAAACGGGTCGATCTACGCTTCGCTGGATCGAGCAGGCGTCCCGGCCCGTTTTGCCGTCGATCTCGCACAAATCCTCGGGGAAACGGTCGACTTTCGCAGGGATCTTCAAGGCGGAGAGACCCTGAATATCCTTTGGGGTCAGACCGTCCTTCGCGATGGTTCAGAGGTCGGTCAACCGTCAATCTCCTATGCGGCCCTCGATCTGGCCGACGACCGCTTCGAAATCCTCTGGTCAGCCGAAGACAGCGGGCGGGCAACGGTCTATTTGAATGGTGAAATCCTGCGGACGGTCGCGCCGCCGGTGGAAGGCGCACGATTGTCGTCGGTCTTCGGGCAGCGCAAGCATCCGATCTACGGCAATATGCGGATGCACACAGGTGTCGATTATGCCGCCGCTGCGGGGACACCGATAGCAGCGACCGCACCCGGACGGGTGTCCTTCATCGGATGGCGGAGCGGGTATGGCCGAGTGGTCGAGATCGCGCACGGGTCAGACACAATGACCCGCTATGCGCACCTCAGCGCTGTGCCGGAGGGTCTGGCCGTCGGAAACCGCGTGGTCGCGGGCGAAACGATTGGCCAGGTCGGTGAGACAGGCACGGCGACAGCTCCGAACCTTCACTACGAAGTGCGCGTGGACGGCCGACCTATCGATCCGCTCGGGGAGGAATTGCTCGCCTCTGCGGAAAATTTCGACACTGCGGATGCCACTGAAATCCTTGAAGAGACGCGCACACGGTTCGCGACCTTTCTTCGCGAAGACACATGACTGATTTGAAAGGAATTCCGATGAAAAACAGGTTTCAAACCTTTGCCGCTGCGACCCTCATGATTGCTGCCGCGACGGCAGTAACCGCCCAGACCGCTATCCACGTCGGAAAGACGCGCGGCTGCGGTTGTTGCCTTGCCTGGATGGAAAAGCTGTCCGATGCCGGGTTCGCTCCTGAAGGTGAGAATATGGGCGGGGCGTTGATCCGTCTGAAAATGGATCGCGGTATTCCCGTCGATATGTTCTCCTGTCACACGGCGACCGTCGAAGGCTACACCATCGAGGGTCACGTTCCGCCAGCCGATATTACTCGACTGCTTGAAGAACGTCCCGATGCCATAGGCCTGGCCGTGCCCGGCATGCCCATCGGCTCGCCCGGCATGGATTTCGGCGACGATGCCGAAGCCTACGATGTCTTTCTGGTGAAATCCGACGGCTCCACTGAGATCTTTTCGTCCTATCCGGCGAGTTAAAGTGGAGCAAATCACAACACTCTCACCAGTCGCACTGGGCTTTCTAGGCAGCCTGGCCGCCGGTCTCATGACCGCCGTCGGGGCGGCGCCCGTGCTTCTCGGCAAGACCCCGTCACGCAAATGGCGCGATATTTCGCTCGGCTTTGCCGCCGGGGTCATGCTTGCCGCGTCTTTCTTTTCTCTCATCATACCGGCACTCGACGCAGCGGAGGGCCGATACGGGGATGGCGCGATACCGGCGCTGATCGTCTGTGCTGCGATCCTGATGGGCATGGGCGCGGTCGCCATGATGAACGAAATGATCCCGCATGAGCATTTCAGCAGCGGGCGCGAAGGCCCGGAGGCGGTCTCGCTGCGCCGTGTCTGGCTCTTCATCATCGCCATCACGATCCACAATGCGCCGGAGGGTTTGGCCGTCGGCGTTGCGTTCGGAGCTGATGGTTTTACAGGCGGATTTCCCGTCGCTCTCGGGATCGGATTGCAGAATGCGCCTGAAGGGCTGGCTGTTGCAGTCGCCCTACTGGGCGAGCGATACTCGGCGGGCCGTGCGTTCGGCATCGCAGCACTGACCGGACTGGTCGAACCCGTCACCGGTTTCCTGGGTGCTGCGGTAATTGTCGTGGCAGAACCTCTGCTGCCTTGGGGCTTGGCCTTCGCAGCGGGCGCGATGCTTTACGTCATCAGCCACGAGATCATCCCCGAAACCCATCGCAGCGGCCACCAGAAGCAGGCGACGACCGGGCTCGCGATCGGGCTCGTCGTCATGCTGTTCCTCGATGTCTGGTTGGGATGACGCATGGCAATTCGTTCCATTGGCATTTGCACGGCTGTCGCGGCGCTCGCCGCCGACCAAGCGTCAAAAGCGTTCGTACTTACGAACGCGGACACGCTCTCCACGGGCATCCCTGTCTTTCCCGGCTTCAACCTGATCTTCCACCGCAACTACGGCGTGACCTTCGGGTTCTTTCAGAATGTGCCGTGGTGGGGACTGGCTTTGGTCGCCACCGTCGTCGTCCTGTATCTGGTCGTGTCGCTGATCCGGGCAACGCGGGCAGCCGAGGCGGTTGCCTACGGCATGGTGATCGGCGGCGCTCTTGGGAATATTGTCGATCGTATTCGCTTTGGAGGGGTGACCGATTTTCTGGATTTCTATCTCGGAACGGCGCATTGGCCAGCGTTCAACCTTGCGGATGTCTTCGTGGTCTGCGGCGTCGGGATTTTGCTGATCTTCGCGGGGCGCGAAAAGGTCGCTGCGTCCGAAACCTCAAGATAGATCTCGGTGATTTCAATCGGCATCACTGTTCTCCGCATTTCCAGAATGTCAGGTATCATCCTCACATTCTGTGCATTCGGTCTCGGCGCTTTGGCGGTTCTCGCTCTGCCACCATTCTCGATGCCGGTGCTTTTGCCCGTCGCGTTTGGCGCGCTGTATCTCCTCACGGTCGGAGAGAGCCGCATGCGGGCCGGACTTGCCGGATGGGCGTTCGGCGTGGGCTTCTTCCTGTTCGGATTGTCCTGGATCGCGGAGAGCTTTTTCGTCGACGCGGAGCGGTTCGGCTGGATGGCCGTTCCTGCGGTGGCTGGACTGGCCGCCGGCCTTGCGCTGTTCCCGGCGGCGGCAATGGCAGCGTTCGCATGGAGCAGGACGAAAGGTGTCTCCGGCGCATTGATCTTCGCGGTCTGCTGGTCGGTTTCTGAATGGCTGCGCGGCACCATGCTGACAGGCTTCCCCTGGAACCTGATTGCCTATGCATGGGCCGACTACGATATTCCACGCCAAATGGCCGCATGGGTTGGCAGCTACGGACTTGGCCTCCTCACAGTTCTGCTGTCGGTCCTGCCCGTAACGCTCCTCATGCGGAATCGTCGGCAAAATGCGTTCGCCGCATTTGTTTTCATGTCGGTGGTGGGGGGTGCCGGAACCCTCGGTACGGTTCGCCTTATGGCCACCACACCGCCAACAGACACAACCGTCAGGATCGTTCAGGGAAACATTCCTCAGACGGAGAAATGGGACCCCGCGTTCCGCGACCGGAACATATCCCGCTATCTGGACCTGTCTGCGCAGTCTGGGAGCTTCGACGTCCTTCTCTGGCCTGAAAGTGCATTTCCCGGTTATCTTGATGAGAATCCTGAAATGTTGGATCAAATTGCCGAACGTCTGCCTGAGGGCCGTGTTCTTCTGACCGGTGCGCAGACGCGCGAGTCGGCCGGCACTGGCACACGCTACAGAAATTCGATCCTCGCGGTCGATCAGACCGGACGGATCGTCACGAGATACGCCAAGCATCATCTCGTGCCGTTCGGGGAATACGTACCCCTGCGGGGTTTTCTTCCGCTCCAGCGACTGACCGCAGGGCTTGGGGACTTCACTCCCGGTCCCGGCCCTCAGACCGTTGAGCTACCCGGTTTATCTCCGGTCGGCCTTTCGATCTGCTACGAGGCGATTTTTCCGGGACGTGTCGTAGACGCCGCTTCGCGTCCGGACTGGATATTCAACGCCACCAATGACGCTTGGTTCGGTGCGTCTCTCGGTCCCCGGCAACATCTGGCCTCTGCCAGGATGCGCGCGGTCGAAGAGGGGCTGCCGATGGTTCGCGCGGCCAACACGGGCATTTCAGCAGTTATCGATGGGTACGGCCGGATCGTCGCCCGCCTCGGGCTGGATGAGACCGGCGTGCTGGACGCCCGCTTGCCAGCTGCGCTCCCGGCCACGCCATTCGCGAAATGCGGGCAGATGATGTTCCTGCTCGTTTTGGCAGCGTGCATCGCGGGTGCCATTGGATTGACTGTCGGAAAGGAAAACGCGTAATGATCGTAGTCTTTGGAGCAGTGGCGGGAGCCGCATGGGGCGGATATCTCGCCAAGAAGCGTGGCGGCAACAGGCTGGACATCGCCCAGTACGCGGCAAGTTCCGCGATCGCATTCGGACTCCTGGCGTTGTTCGCCTCGATCGTTCTTGCACGGGTTCTATGAACCGCCGTCCAAGGCCGGATAGGCGCTAGGCGAATATGTCGATCGGCGTCCCGTCCCGCACCATCGCGTAGATATCCTCAATTTCGCGGTCCGACACCGCGATGCAACCCGCCGTCCAGTCTGGCTTGATCGCGTCGATCCCGGGTCGTGGCCCGCCATGGATGAAGATGTCGCCGCCTGGCTCACGTCCCTGTGCAGCGGCGAAGGCGATATCGGCCTCGTTCGGATAAGAGATTCCGATGGAGAGATGGAACAGACTGTCGGGATTGCGTCGGTCGACGGTGTAAGCCCCTTCGGGTGTTTTCCCGTCACCCTCGAACTGCTTGGGCCCCTCGGGCGCGAAACCGAGGTCTATCCTGTAGGCTTTCAGGACCGAGGTATTGTTGAACAGGAACAGGTTCCGGTCACCTTTGAACATCTGCAACCGGGTGACCTCGGGCCCATCGTAGGTTCGGAATTTGCTGGCGCACCCTGCAAGGCCAAGTGCAAGTCCGCCCAAGAGTGCCGTTCGTCGTGTCGTTTTCATCATGTCGTCCGCTCGATCTTTTTACCTGTCCACTCATATCGGTATCGGTATGTCTGATCAATCAATGGCCGTGCGCCAGGGCTCCCTGCGCCATCTTCTCGCCCACTTGCTCACCCCCGGACCCGTCCGGCCGATCCTTCTTGGCCCGGAGCAGCCTTAGTGCGTTGGCGACTACCAGTAGCGAAACGCCGACATCCGCAGCGATGGCACCCCACATTGTTGCCATGCCGAACGCTGTCAGCCCGACGAACAGCGCCTTCGTCGCAAGCGCAATTGCGATGTTCTGATGGATGACGTTCATGGTGCGGCGCGAATGCCCGATCAGCCACGGCACTTTGGCGATGTCGTCCGTCATCAGGGCGATATCGGCCGTTTCGATGGCTGCATCCGATCCGACCGCGCCCATGGCGATGGCGAAATGCGCCCGCGCCATGGCTGGGGCGTCATTCACACCATCTCCGATCATTGCCACGACATCGTAACTGGCAACCAGTTCTTCGATTGCCGCCACCTTGTCTTCTGGCAGGAGTTCTGCGCGAACCTCATCGATGCCGACTTCCGCCGCCACGGCGCGCGCCGTGCGTTCATTGTCGCCGGTCAGCATGATGATCTTTTTTACGCCCTGGGCATGCAGGCGTGCCACGACCGCCTTCGCATCCGGGCGGATGCGGTCGCGCAGTTCGATCAGGCCCAGCAGGCGATCCCCCGAGCCTACGGCCACGAGTGTGCTGCCAGCCCCTTCGATCCGTTCCAGCAGGTCGCGGGGGATCGCTTCGCCAAGCCCCTTATCGGTCGCAAATCGATCCGAACCGAGCCAGACGGGCTGACCCTCCCAGGTTCCCTCGACACCGCGGCCCGGCACCGTTTGGGTGTCGGTAGCCGCCGACTGCTTCAGCCCATCGCGTTCGCCGCGCGCCAGGATGGCCCGCGCAAGAGGATGCGAAGAGCGGGCTTCCAGCGCGACAGCGGCGCTCAGAAGGTCGCGCTCGGCCGTGCCGCCCAAGGGATGCAGACCCGCGACCTCCGGTTCTCCCATGGTGATCGTCCCGGTCTTGTCCATTGCCAGAGCTGTCAGGCGTGACGGCGCCTCCACATAGGCACCGCCCTTGATCAGCACGCCATTGCGTGCCGAGGCCGCGAGCGAAGCGACGATGGAGACCGGCGTAGAAATCACGAGCGCACAGGGGCAAGCGATTACCAGGAGAACCAGTGCATTGTAGAACCAATAATTCCATGCCCCCGCGAACAGCAGCGGTGGAACGACGGCGATTAGAACCGCCAGCACCATGACAATAGGCGTGTAGATGCGGGCGAACTTTGTGACCCACTGTTCAACCTCGGCGCGGCGCGAATGAGCGTCGCCTACCATACGGATGATTTTCGAGAGCACGGTATCGCCTGCGGCCTTGGTGGCCCTGACCGTCAGTGTGCCGTCGCCGTTGATCGTTCCGGCATACACTTCATCGCCAGTTTCCTTTGCCACAAGAGCACTTTCCCCGGTAATCGGAGCCTGATCAACATCGCCGCGACCCTCGGTCACCTCTCCGTCGAGCGGGATACGGTCTCCGCCGCGCACCACGAAGCGGTCACCGATCGCAACCTGAGCCGCAGGAATATCGGTCTCCGATCCGTCGTCACGAATGACGCGCGCCGTGGGTGGTGCCAGGTCCAACAGGGCCGAGACCGCGTTGCGCGCACGCCCCACGCTCCAGGATTCGAGAGCGAGGGACAGAGCAAAGAAGAATGCGACCGTCGCCGCCTCGAAAAACTCGCCCAGCCCGATCGCACCGGCTACGGCAACGATCATCAGGAGGTTCATGTCAGGCGACAATCTACGCGCGGCGGACCAAGCCTTGGGGGCGACCAGCCAGGCTCCGAACACCACCGCCAGCATGAACAGCCCCATCTCGACCAGAGGCATAGACGTCTCGCCATGACCGGAGAAGAGCCGTAGTGCGCCTTCGGCCCCGGTCTCGACGATATGGTAGAGGAACCCGGCGGCCCAGAAGCCACCGCTCAGGCCCGTGAAAAGACGCTGGCGCGCGAAATGCGCCGCTTGATCCGCTTCGGCGCTTTCGGCATTCCACATCTTCGCGCTCATGCCTGTCGAGCCGACGATCTTGATGATGTTGTCGTCACTGAGCGGTTTGGCGCTTTCGAGGATGGTCATCCTACCATTCAACACATCGAAGGCCAGATGCTCGCTGCCGCCGACTTCCGGTCCGACGACCTTGTTCAGGATCGCGACCTCTTCCGCACAATCCAGCCCGTTAACGCGAAAACTGCGTCCGGAGGATGGTGGAGGTGCTGCCACCTGCGCGGTGTCTTCGGCCGTCTGGCCGCAGCAAGCCTTTGTGTCTTTGCGATCATCCTGATGACCGTGCGGATGCGTGTCTGGACCGTCGTGGGACATGGGAAACCTCTGAGAATAAGCGTTGAGCCAAAGATAGGAGCTTCAGTTGCTAGAGGTTCAAGAAGTTTCTTGGGATGTTCTGTGCTTAAGGCCATCACAATCAGCACTGTACCTCCTCTGAACTGTTCGGGCGCGACAGCGAGGCGATTGGACTTGACCTTCCATCTACGGGAAGCACTATTTGCGGTCCCAGTGTAGTTTTTGAAAGGCTGGGCTATTCTTTGGGCTGGAGCGGTCAGTTCGAATACCATGAACGCGCGAAACAGCGGCTGGCCACTGTTGTGCCGCTGACGCTGGCGCTGATCTTTCTGCTGCTTTACCTAAACTTCCGCCGCCTGACGGAAACCTTGATCGTGATGCTGTCGCTGCCTTTCGCTCTGGTCGGTGGCATTTGGCTCATGTGGTTCATGGGCTTCAACATGTCGGTTGCGGTGGCCGTCGGGTTTATCGCGCTGGCCGGGGTGGCGGCTGAAACCGGAGTGATCATGTTGATCTATCTGGATCAGGCGTTGAATGAAGCGCGTGCCCGCGCGGGCGACAGGGACCTGACACGCGACGAGCTCTACGCCGCGATCATGGTGGGTGCAGTAGACCGCGTGCGCCCCAAGATGATGACAGTTGTCGCAATCATGGCCGGCCTGATGCCGATCCTTTGGGCGCATGGCACCGGGTCCGAGATCATGCAGCGCATCGCAGTGCCCATGATCGGGGGAATGGTGTCGTCAACCTTGCTGACCCTGATCGTCATTCCGGCGGTTTATGCCATCATCAAAGGGTGGAGCCTGAAGCAAGCCGGTACAGTGCCTGATTTGGCCCTCGGGCAGGCCGCAGAATAAGGGCAACGGCGTCAAGCAAGCAGTAGGATATTGAGATGTATGCTCGAAACCTATGGAGTTACCGCGACTTCGACCATGCGGATTGTAGTGTCCCCATCCGCGCCGCCGGTCGGCTGCGTCCATGCCACAAACGCACCGGCGTCTCCGCGCGCCATTCGGGGAAAACCGATCGATCCGCCGCCCCGATTGATATGGAGCGCCTGAGGCGCCGCGCATCCGGCACTTCGCGATATGTAACACATGACGATCGCTTCACCGCCTCCCACATATTCAATCCAGAGCGCCAATGCGCTTCCATCCGGCATTTGCAGAACATCCACCCGTCCAGCGGCTGTGCCGAGGTCAATGCGGAGCGGTTCGTCAAACTGCGCACCGCCATCGGACGAAAACGCGATATAAACCTCCGGTTTATTCTCAGCTGCAGTGAACCAGATGACGGACACCTTGTCGTCCATCGTATCAACGGCTGGGCCATTTACGGGGCATCCGGAGATCTCCCATCCGTCGTTATGGATCGTGGCGGGCTGCGTCCATTCCCCGTCGGCGTGCCGCACAACCGATATATCGCGGATTTCATCGGCGGTTCGGTCACGATAAACCGCAACCATGTCGCCCGAGCCGGTCCGTGCCGCGGACGTCTGACAACAAGTACAAGCGCGCGCGTCCAACAGGCTTTCTGGCTTCATCGTTCCGTCAGAGTTGATCTGTCGTGCGCGCAGCTGCATCGCATTCTCGAAGTTTTCGCCTTCTGTTTGACTGTCATACTCCCGGCCATCCAGCCACAGCGCCGTCAACCCGCCAAACTGATCGGGAACCAACGAAACAAAACCGTGCTCGCGTTGTGATCTGTCATCATGGGGAACAAGCGGTTCCGTCCAGCTTCTGCCTTCATCTTTAGAAAAAGCGATATTGACGTCATATTGGTAATCACCCTCCCCATTCAGTTTAAGCCATTGTGCCGCCAGGCCGCCATCAGCCAGCACCGCTACCGATGGAAAATCGGCCCAGTTGATGTAAATCTTTGACGATTTATGAATTGTGCGAGCGTCCGACCACTCGCTGCCATCAAGGATGGCCATGCGAACTTCCGCTTCGGCTCCGTTTTCTTCTGTCCAACTCAATACGACCCGGCCATCCGGCAAGGTTGCAAGTGATGGCTCACGGGCACCGATGCCGACCGGGGCTGCGCGGTCGGTCAATCTGAAGAGGTCGGTTTCCTCGGCATATGTTGCGGTGAAAGAACTGGAAAATGCAGCAAGGATCAGGATCGATGCAGCGAGACACTTACTCATCTAGAGAATTTTCCCCAACAGTTGTGGCCATGTCGCGGCGAGCCGAATGGTCGTTGACCGCGAACCAAATCCCACCCTTCTGTCCGTCGAAACGGCTCAATTGATCCCATTGGCACGCTGCAATGCTCGAATGTACGTCACGATAGCAAGGATCTCCGATCGCGTCACGCCTTCAACCGCTGGCATGTTTCCAAATTTCCAATGATGCGCCCGCACTCCATTTTGCGCCGCGAGGACAAACGCCATGTCGCTGTGATGGCTCGGTTCGTAAATCTTGTGAACAAGCGGTGGAGCAACGCCATCCCGGCCTTGCCCGTTCAGCCCGTGGCACACGGCACAGACCGCATCATAAGCGCCTGCGCCGATTTGCTCTTGCTCTGTAAAACTTGCTGGTAGCGTGACAGTTACAAGCGCGCCTGCGGGAAGCGCGACGCCCTCATCCGTCTGCGTACCTGTTTGAGAGTAATCCGGCTGCATGATGTACCAGCCTGCTGAAGCAACGGCGATCAAAGCAAAGAATATTGCTGCCCATTTCATCCCATCAAACTCCTTCATGATGTTGCTATGGCCCCCTGCCCTACCAAAGACAAAGCTGGGTATCTCTGCTTGGATCGCTCGAATTGGCCAGCCTCTTGTGGCACAGTGTTGTCTGGCTGAGCATGCCCCAATGGCTGAATCGATTTGCTTAAAAAAGCCATGATTTCCTGATACCGGATCCGCGTGTCTTCCAGCGTCTGATAGTAATTGAAGAGCTCTTTCAGCGGTGCCGAGAATTCCTTGTGTGCTGCCAGGACGGCCACCAGCGCGCCGAGTGTAATGCGACCTTCAATGACAAAATATCCACCCAAAGAGTAGAACAGGAATGGCGTCAGCGCGGTCAGAAAATTGTTGAGGGCCTTGATGAAGAACTTAAGACGGAAAATCTTCCTGCGCACGCGCTCAAGCTCTCTAAAACTTGTACTCACTGGCAGCAGCCCGGCCGGATTGACCTGTCGTTCGCGCAACTGATCGCTGAGCTGCCTGCCAAGTTGTCGGACTTCCCTGATCCTTGTGCGTGAAAGGGCGTTGACCCGGCGTTGTAGCTTGGGCAGCAGCACGAGCTGAATTGGCAGCACCGTCAGTGCGGCGGCACCCAACACAGGGTCCTGAACGAACATGAAAGACAGGATCGTCAGAAGCGTACCGCCTTGCAGGATTGGTAGCGCAAGGACATCTGCAGCAAAGCCACCTATGGGCTCAACTTCCTGTGCGAGAATAGGGATGATTTCGCTCTGGTTTCGAGCGTCTGGATCGCTGCGCCAGTGCCGATAGACCAGCAGGCGGAAGCGCCGCAGAAAACGCTCAGCGACATACCCTTTGAAGACATTAAGGCCATATTTGTTTAGCCCGTTCAGGATGATCGCCAGAAGGTAAAGACCGCAAAGCAGCATGAGGAAAACGACCTGATCGAGGTCTTGTCCTAAAATGGCAATCGGGAAACGGCCTGAATCCAGAGCGTTGTTTACGATCTGTTTTGGCAGTTCTAAAGTCAGATAGAGTATAGGCATTGCGATGAGGCTAACCAATATCATCAATGCCTGCTGACTTCTGGAGTAGCGCAAGACAGTCTTGAAAAGACTTTTTTCAAGCCCTCGTATGGGCTCTGTGTGTAACGCCGGCGTGCTACGGTACTTCCAAAGCTTCAGAATGCCGCGAATAGCAAGATATGAGCCAACGGTGATCAGCAGCGCGGGGGCCAAGACCAGTATGAGATGAATGAACGGATGCACCCAGTCTGGCGTGGCATCGTTGTAGTCGTACCCAAAGGCGGCAGCTACGTCGTGTACAAGCAGGTGATACCTGTCCAAGAGTGACATTGAAAAGTCTAGCCCTTGGATTTCGGCGCAAGGTGATCGTGCACGATGATGACGCCCCACATGCCCGCTTCCCGGTGGCCGGGGATCAAGCATACGAACTCCAGGTTGGTCATATCGGAGAACTCCCAGATCAACTCGGCATTTTGTCCACTAGGGATCGAAACTGAATTGGCGTTGTCATGTTGCATATCGGGATGTTCGCGCATCCACTGCTGGTGTTCTGCAACCTCGTTAAAGGAGCCGAGAAAAAACTCGTGATCCAGTCCGCCCAGATTGCTGATCAAAAAGCGGATAACTGAACCGCTCTCGATGTGGAGTGCGTCCGGCTCGAAAAGCATGTAGCCGCTTTCTGTCTCCCTGATGGACAATTCAATCGTCGTGTCGATTGAGGAGCCATCACCGGGTTTCCCGATCGGATCATGGCCAGGCACTTCGAAGGCTCGCGCGTGAGGCTGCTGGCCCTTGCCACTGGAAGCGCCCACTGAAAAAGCCGGAAGGACAAGCGCAAGGGCGATGGTGCAGGTTCTCAGGTAATTTTTCATGCTCGGCTACCTCCGTAGCGCTTGATTTTTTGGGATCTTCTTGCTTGCTCGGGCCAAGCCTCAAATCCATGGGGCCAAGGCGTTTGCCCTGGCCCCATGGATTTTCATCACTTGATCTGTGTGACAGTGAGTTTGCCCTTGACCCGGTCAGCGACGAATTCGATGTCCTGACCTTCCGACATGTTCGCGATCATCGTCTCGTCCGCGCGAAACACCATGGTCATGGCGGGCATGTCGAGTGTGACCAACGGCCCGTGGATGATTGTAACCTTGCCGGCCTTGGCGTCGATTTTCTTGATGGTGCCGCTCGTGTATTCCACGTCAGCCTGAGCCATCTGGTCACCTACTGCGACCTCACGGTGCATGCCGGATTCGTAGTGGCCGGCGATCAAGCATGCCGCTTCGAATGTGCCAGAATTTGCGAAAGTCCAGACAACCTCGCCCGAAGCGCCCGCATCGAGACGGATACGGTTCGGATCGTCATGTTCCATGTCCATCTTGGCCATTTCGATCTTATGCTCGGCATTACGCTCTACCGTGTCGAGGACAAATTCATGCTCCAGCTCACCCTTGTTGGTGATGTTGAAGCGGATGGTTTCGCCCTCCTTGATATCCATCGGCTCACTCTCGATCAGCATCTGGCCCTCATCGTTTTCGAGCAAAGTGACGTCGATTGTGCGGTCAACCTTGGCGGCGTCACCCGGCATGCCGACCATCATTGCGGCTGGCTTGGTCTCCCCATGTCCACCGTCGTGTGTACCTGCAGCAAAGGCCGGTGCTGATAGCGCGATCGCGAAGCTTGTCGTCAAAAGAAGATTTCTCATTTTATTGTCCTGTAGGTTGGTTCGGTTGGAGATGACGAAGGGCCGCTCAGCCCTTCGAGGTTGGTTTCGGTGTGAGAATGGTCTTGGGGCTGTTGTTGGAGGCAAAGTCGGGTAATTCGCCAGTCCATTCGTAGGCCATCTCGCCCGGAGGGTTCTCGTACCAGCCGGGATCGGAGTAATCGTCCGCGTCGATGCCGTCCCGCACCTTCACGACCGAAAACATGCCGCCCATCTCGATGGGTCCGTACGGGCCCCAACCCGTCATCATCGGGATGGTATTGTCGGGTAGCGGCATTTCCATTTTTGCCATGTCCCCCATGCCGGACATGCCCATCGGCATGTATTCCGGCTGGAATTGACGGATCTTCTGGGTCAGCGGCTTCTTGTTCACCCCGATGAACGTCGGCACGTCATGGCCCATGGCGTTCATCGTATGGTGCGATTTGTGGCAATGGATCGCCCAATCTCCCAGATGATCGGCGACGAATTCGTAGGCGCGCATCGCACCTACGGGAATGTCGATGCTGACCTCCGGCCACTGTGCTTCAGGCGGCACCCAGCCGCCATCCGTGCAAGTGACCTTGAAGTCATAGCCGTGCATATGGATCGGGTGGTTCGTCATCGTAAGGTTCCCAACCCGTACTCGCACCCGGTCGCCCTTGTTCACGACCAGCGGATCAATGTCGGGGAAGATCCGGCTGTTCCAGGTCCAAAGGTTGAAATCCGTCATCGTCATGATGCGGGGTACATAGGTACCCGGATCGATGTCGAAAGCATTCAGCATGATCAGGAAATCACGATCCACCGGCATGAATGTGGGATCCTTGGGGTGGACCACGAACATGCCCATCATCCCCATCGCCATCTGGGTCATTTCATCGCCGTGGGGGTGGTACATGAACGTTCCGGACTTCACCAAGTCGAATTCGTAGACGAAGGTTTTGCCCGGCGGGATGCTTGGATGGCTCAATCCGGAGACCCCATCCATGCCTGAAGGAAGAATGAGCCCGTGCCAGTGCACCGTTGTGCCTTCCGGCAGCTTATTGGTGACGTAGATGCGCACCCGGTCGCCTTCGACTGCTTCGATCGTCGGGCCGGTGGATTGGCCGTTGTAGCCCCACAAATGCGCGATCATGCCGTCGGCAAGCTCGCGTTCTACCGGTTCGGCCACGAGGTGAAATTCTTTCACCCCGTTGTTCATCCGGTGCGGCAGGGTCCACCCGTTCAATGTGACCACAGGTGTGTAGTCCGGCCCGGAATTGGGACGCGCCGTGATCGCCGTTGCTGCGCTATCCATTTGGGCAGCTTCGGGCAGGCCCATGTTCAGGGTTTGACCCCAAGCTTTCGAAGATACCAGCGTTGCACCTGCCGCGCCGGCTCCGAGTAATTGACGTCTATTTAGCATGTCAGTTCCTTTCAGTGTCCTGCGCCGCCACCGGCGGCAAGTGTCGCGCCTTCTCCACCAGCACCGCCACCGCCTTCGCCGCCGCCATAGATCGCAGCGGTCAGATCAGCCTGTGCCATGTAGAATTCGCGTTTTGCGTTTGCCGCTTCCAGTGATGCGCCCAGTTTCTCGCGCACGTCTGTCAGCAGCTCGAAAGTGTTGGTGATCATGCCGTTATAAGACAGCAGCCCCTCTTCTTCGACGGTCGTGCGTAGCGGCACCAGAACGTCGCGATAGTGGCGGGCGATCTTATACGCGGCGTGATAGGAGGCTTCAGCACCACGCGCTTCGGACCGCACGTTGACGGCTCTTTCTGCCAGCACGTTAGCTGCTTGCAGGTACGACAATTCCGCCTTGCGCATCCGTGCCTTCCCGGTGTCGTAAATCGGGATTGCGAACTCCACCTCCACCTGAGGGGTGGTCACGGTCTCCGTTTCTCCGTCCTCAATTTCCCGCTCCGCTTCGAACCCGGCAATGAATTCGAGATCGCTGATAATGCGAGTCTGATCAGTCAGACCAAACGCCTTGGCCTGTGCTTCCAGGCCAAGTTTGGCAACGCGCAGATCAACCCGATTTCGCAATGCTTTCGCTTCGATGTCAGTCACACGGCCGACGGAACGCGGCAGCGCAGGAAGGGCATCGGGCACATAATAGTCGACTTCGGTGCCCCACAGCCCCATGAGCCTGGTCAAAGCCTCCTTGGACCGGGTAGCACTCAATCGTGCCTGGGCAAGTTGTCCAGCGAGTTCGGCATTGAATGCCTGCTCGCGGGCCTGTCCAGCTTTGTTGAGTGCGCCG
The DNA here is from genome assembly GCF_052119585.1 of Pseudogemmobacter sp. W21_MBD1_M6. NCBI lineage: Bacteria > Pseudomonadati > Pseudomonadota > Alphaproteobacteria > Rhodobacterales > Paracoccaceae > Pseudogemmobacter > Pseudogemmobacter sp. W21_MBD1_M6. Next base: position 107,323 of record NZ_JBGQOJ010000009.1, read on the forward strand.
GTCTCACCCAGCCTCATAGCCAATTCCGATCCGGCGTCAGACGTCGCCTTCGCACGGCGGAGATAACTCACAGCCTCGAAGGCGGCTACGGCATCGACCCATGCCTTCCGCGTCTGATTGGCCAGTGCGAGTGTGTCGTTCACGGCGCTCAGTTGAGCCTGCCGGAAGTTTGCGTCTGCAATGGCCGTACGCTGCTTGCGAGTGGTGGCATCGAGCACGTTCGACCGGATCAGTCCCTCGATCGCCCTGTAGGCACCCAGTTCGGGCGCACCGATGCCCAGTATACCAATCGACACGATCGGGTTTTCCGGCGTCGATTGCTGCCAGGCCTCTGCGGCCGATAGGCCAACGTTCGCATAGGACGCCTGCAACCCTTTGTTGTTCAGAAGCGCGACCTGAACGGCGGTGTCCGCCGAAATGGTCTTGCGGTGCACCATTGCGTGCACCTGCTTCTTCAAGGCCTCGTTTTCGGCCTGGGTTTCGGCGAAGGCTGTCCGTTTGCCGATGGCTGGTGTGACCTGGCTGGAAATGTTGGCGAAGCCAGCTTTTGGTTCCGTGTAGATGCCCGGTACAGCTGCAGCACAGGCACCCAAGATTAGCGGAAAGCCGAAAACCAGCGGAAACTTCGATACCCGCATCAGTTGCCCTCCGTCTGTTCTTGATTGACGGAACGCCAGTCGCGGGGACCTGTAGGGCCGCGATAGGTGTAGCCCGCCAAGGGGTCCTGATAGCTGATCGGCGATGAAACTGCCGTGTTGACGACGGCCTGTTGGGTCGCGACGGACGGCAACGGGGTGGGCTCATAGGCGCATGCGCCAAGCCCGAGGGCCGAAGCCCCCATAAGTAGATGAATTTTCATGAAAGTAACCTGATTGGTGAACGTTGTCTCACGCAGACTCTGCGCAAGGCTCACACCCGATTTGGGCGCCGGTTCAGATCAGGAATCGAGGGGGCCGAAGAAACCCTGCTGTTTCTACCGAATACGTTCGACCGTCCAGAATGACATATTCACTTGTACCAACCGGCTCTGCTCTGATCCTGGTGTCTTCGATGAAGACGACAGAAATACAGATGCCGTTGCAACACTCTTGGGATTGTTGCTCTTTGCCATCCTTGTCGGACGCTGCGATGTCGATGTCGCTTGCGACCCCAAGCTTCTCATGCGCGTGATGCGCATCGCTTCCGGTGTCATGAGTCATGGCAGCACCAACGACACCAACAGACTTGGCTTGATGTCCGTCATGCATGCCGGACGCAGCGTGAGCGGCAGAAGGTGGTGAAAACACCAATGCCAGCGCAAACGCAATGCACGTAAACGCCCTTGACCAGCTTGATATGAAAACTCGAAAGCTCATGCCGCGAATATCGGAGAGCGATGCAGTACAGTCAATCCGTCCTGCGCAGGAAGGTTTGTCGCTTTTTTTGAAACAGGCGAGTTTTGGCCGCTGCTGTCAGAGAGTGTTGCATGTCAGCGACATAGAGAGAGCCACTATCTCCGTCCAGCGGAGCGTTGCTGACGCATCTTGGCTACTGAACCTCTGCCAGCTTCTCAGACCTGTAGCCCGCATCGCTGATCGCTGCGGCCAATGCAGTTTCATCCAGAGTGCTGTCGACGTCGACGATACGTGCAGTCAGATCGCACGAAACCGTTGCATCTGGGTCGGCCGCCATAATGGCCTTTTGGATGGAAGCGGTACAATGGCCGCAACTCATGTTCGGTACGCTGAATCTGAACATCGCAATCTCCTTTGACGACATGCATGTAAGGCGTTCCGGCGCGGGAAGGTCAATGGCCAGAATTTTATTCTACATGCCTGTTGACCTTCCAGTAACTGGAGGCCCTATCTGCAGGAGTATCAGAACAAGGAGATTCTCATGTCGGATCCGCGCACCCTTCGGCTTTCCCTGCAAAACATGTCCTGCGCTTCCTGCGTCGGCCGCGTGGAACGTGGCCTCACGCGTCTGCCGGGGGTCAGCGATATCCGTGTCAATCTCGCCAACGAGACCGCCCAGGCGCAGATCGACGCACCGGAGCGCATCGCCGAAATCGCCACGACCCTTCAGGAGATCGGCTATCCGGCCCGGAGCCGGAGCGTACGTCTGAACATTTCATCTATGTCCTGTGCCTCGTGCGTCGGTCGGGTGGACAAGGCACTGGCAGTGCTGCCGGGCGTGCTGGACGTGAACGTCAACCTTGCCTCGGAAACCGCTACAGTCAGCTATCTGGAGGGCGCGGTCGCGGTTGCCGACCTCATCAAGGCGGCCAGCGACGCGGGTTACCCCGCCACGCAGGCCGAAGACAGTTCATCGGAAGACGCAGGAGCCCGTAGGAACGAAGAGGCGCGGGTTCTGGCACGACGGACTGTCGTGGCAGCGACCCTCGCCCTGCCGGTGTTTCTACTTGAGATGGGCGCACATCTGATCCCCGGCATGCACGGTCTGATCGGTGACACCATCGGCCACTGGACCAGCTGGATGATCCAGTTCGTGTTGACCACGGCAGTCCTGCTCTGGCCAGGACGTACTTTTTACACACGCGGTTTCCCGGCACTGTTGAAAGGCGCGCCGGACATGAACAGCCTTGTCGCGGTTGGCACATCGGCGGCCTACATCTATTCACTTGTGGCGCTTTTCGCACCGACGCTGCTGCCCGCGGGATCGCGCGCGGTCTATTTCGAGGCGGCGGCGGTCATCGTGGTGTTGATCCTTCTGGGCCGCTGGCTGGAGGCCCGCGCCAAGGGCCGGACCGGGGCTGCGATCCAGAAGCTGATGGGCCTTCAGGCAAAGACGGCCCGTGTGCTGGTTGACGGGGAGCCGCAGGATGTGGCCATCGACCGCATCGTCGCTGGCGACATTCTGATCGTGCGCCCTGGCGAGCGGATCGCAGTGGATGGTGAACTGACCGAAGGCAGTGCCCGTGTGGATGAGAGTATGATCACCGGCGAACCGGTGCCGGTCGCCAAATCCGTGGGCGATCCCGTCACAGGCGGCACCGTCAACGGCAGCGGTGCCTTCCACTTCCGCGCGACGCGTGTGGGCGCCGACACGACGCTGGCCCAGATCATCCGGATGGTCGAAGAGGCGCAGGGCGCCAAGCTACCGATTCAAGGGCTGGTGGACCGGATCACCCTCTGGTTCGTGCCCGCTGTCATGGCATTGGCGCTTTTGACGGTGATTGTCTGGCTGTTGGTCGGTCCTTCGCCCGCGCTGTCCTTTGCTTTGGTGGCCGGTGTATCTGTGCTGATCATCGCCTGCCCCTGCGCGATGGGGCTCGCCACGCCGACGTCGATCATGGTCGGCACGGGACGTGCCGCCGAGATGGGCGTGCTCTTCCGCAAGGGCGACGCGTTGCAACAGCTATCCAGCGTGGATGTGGTGGCGCTGGACAAGACCGGAACGGTTACCCAGGGCCGCCCGGAACTGACCGATCTCGTGCTTGCGGACAGCTTTGACCGCACCGAGGTGCTGGCGCTTGTCGCCGCTGTCGAGGCGCAATCGGAACACCCGATCGCCGAGGCAATCGTGCGCGCGGCAAAGGTCGAGGGCGTCGCGCGGCATGACGCCAAGGATTTTGAATCCATCACCGGCCACGGCGTGCGGGCAAAAGTGGCGGGCCGCGAGGTGCTTGTCGGGGCCGACCGCCTGATGACCCGCGAGGGGCTGGAGATTGGCGATCTGGCCGATGAGGAGCGCCGTCTGGCCGAACAGGGCCGCACCGCACTTTTCGCGGCGATCGACGGTCGTGTCGCCGCCGTCATCGCGGTGTCCGATCCGGTGAAGCCGTCCAGCGCCGCTGCAATCCGCGCCTTGCACGCACAGGGACTGAAGGTCGCCATGATCACCGGTGACAAGCGCGAAACGGCAGAGGCTATCGCCCGCGAAATCGGCATCGACCATGTGATCGCCGGCGTTCTGCCCGACGGTAAGGTGGCGGCGCTCGACGATCTGCGCGGCGCGGGCCAACGCATCGCGTTCGTTGGCGACGGGATCAACGACGCACCCGCGCTTGCCCATTCGGACGTTGGGATCGCCATCGGCACCGGCACCGACGTGGCCATCGAATCCGCCGACGTGGTGCTGATGTCCGGCGATCTGCGTGGCGTCGTGAACGCCCTCGAAGTGTCGCGAAGCACCATGCGCAACATCCGCCAGAACCTGTTCTGGGCTTTCGGATATAACGTCGCCCTGATCCCGGTTGCGGCGGGCGTGCTTTATCCGGTGTCGGGGCTTTTGCTTTCACCGGTTCTGGCTGCCGGTGCGATGGCGCTCAGCTCTGTCTTCGTGCTGACGAATGCGCTGCGGCTGCGCCGCGTGCGCCCGGCGATGGACGAAACGGCGCGCCCCGCCTCTGAAGCCTCGGCATCCCCAATTCCAGCTGAATGAACTCAAGGAGGAAACGATTATGAACATCGGAGATGTGGCCGACCTTTCCGGCCTTCCCGCCAAAACGATCCGCTACTACGAAGACATCGGTCTTGTCGAACCGCTGCGCAGTTCAAATGGCTATCGCAGCTTTCGGCAAAGCGACGTGCACAAGCTGGCCTTTCTCGGCCGGGCACGGGCCCTTGGATTCACCATCGAGGATTGCCGGAGCCTGCTGAAGCTTTATGCCGATACTGACCGCGCCAGTGCCGAGGTGAAGCAGATTGCCGAAGAGCATCTTGATCGGATTGACAGCAAGATCGCTGAACTAACCGAAATGCGCGCGACGCTGTCGCATCTTGTGGATGCATGCGCGGGTGATCACCGCCCCGATTGCCCCATCTTGGCCGATCTGGCGATGGAACAAAAGGCGGGCAGTATCAGCAAGGCGTCCGGGTAGCTCTGACGTCTGCAAAAGCCGAACTTTCCCGAAAACTACGGAACATTCCAGCGCAGCAATGTTGTTCCTTCTATAGGACATCAATTTTTCGAGACTGGAGGTTTCCAATGACATACATACGCTTTTTCGCGATGATCGCCACATCCACGGTGGTGATGTTCATCCTGATGTATCTCAACACCTATCTGCTGAGCCATATCTTCTGGTCCGAAACACGCGCCTATATGGCCGTGCTGATGGGGGCCATAATGGCGATCATCATGCTGGGGTTCATGCTGTCGATGTACTCCAGCAAGGCGATCAACGCTGCCATCTTTATTGGCGGCGCCGTGGTGTTTGCCGGATCCCTCTGGCTGGTCCGGAGCCAGTTGACCGTGGGCGATACCAGCTACATGAAGGCAATGATCCCGCACCATTCGATCGCGATCATGACATCGAGCCGCGCCAACATTTCTGACCCTCGGGTGCGCAAACTGGCTGACGAGATCATCTTTGCCCAAGACAAAGAAATCGCCGAAATGCGGTATCTGGTGAATGACATCGACACGAATGGTGACGCGGCTGATGAGGGTCTGGATGGTTCAGCCCGCATCGTCGATCTGAACGAGGCACTCTCATCCGCCGAAATCGCCATCCTTGATCTGGAATTCCTGACCGGCGATGAGATCGCGCAGCTTTTCCCGGATGGGGCCATCTGCACCTTCAAGTATACCACGACCAGCAAACCTGTGCTTGCCGCAGGACAGATCGAAGGTGCCCCGGCGGCGCTGGCAAAGATCAGCGGCGACCTGGTGCGTCTTGGTTCAACCGACGCAACCGGCACCTTGAGCACCGAAGGAATGTCCGTACGCCTCAGTGCGCCGGACGGGGCTGCGGCCCTGGAAAACAGTGGTGAAGTGCAGGACGCCAACCTCGTGCTCGAGCTCGATGCCGGCCTGCGGGCAGGCTATCGCGGCTATTATGGCTGCGACGCCTGAACCCTGAAACGGAGGATATGACATGCCAAGAGACACAACCCAGACAGCCAAGCTTTACCGGATGGTGATGCCCGACCACCTCTGTCCCTATGGGCTCAAATCCAAGGACCTGCTGGAGCGCAAGGGTTTTGAAGTCGAGGATCACCCTTTGACCACGCGTGAGGACACCGACGCGTTCATGGAAGAGCACGGCGTCGAAACCACCCCGCAAACCTGGATCGGGGACGAGCGGATCGGCGGATATGACGACCTTCGGGTCCATTTCGGCATCGATGCGCCGGAAGACGAACGCTCGGACACGTCCTACCAGCCGGTGATCACGATCTTTGCCGTCGCGTTCCTGATGGCGCTCGGTTTGTCGTGGTACAGCTTCGAGAACATTTTCACCCTGCGCGGGCTGGAATGGTTCATTTCGATCTCGATGTGCTTTCTGGCGGTACAAAAACTTCAGGATGTCGAGAGCTTCTCGACCATGTTCCTGAACTACGACCTGCTGGCGCGTCGGTGGGTGCGTTATGGCAAGATCTATCCGTTTGGAGAGGCTTTCGCAGGTATCCTCATGGTCGCCGGGGCGCTGACCTGGCTTTCGGCACCGGTGGCCTTGTTCATCGGCACTGTTGGCGCAGTATCGGTTTTCAAGGCGGTCTATATCGACAAGCGTGAATTGAAGTGCGCCTGCGTCGGCGGCGACAGCAACGTACCGCTCGGCTTTGTCTCGCTCACAGAGAACCTGATGATGATGGTCATGGGGATCTGGATGCCGATCAGGGTCTATCTGATCGGCTGAAAGGCGGGTGCCGTTTTCATATCCCTCGGACTCGTTCTCCCGATAGATGCGCAAGTCGGACAGCACTGCGAAAAAGGGTGAAGCTGAATGGACCAGATAATCGAAGCATTCACGACCGGGGCGGGCATGCTCTGGAAGGCGCTCTGGGCGCTCATCTTCGGGTATATCATCTCCGCAGGCATCCAGATTTTCGTGACACGGGATCAGATGGCGCGTGTTCTTGGCGACCGTGGTGCCAGGAAGGCAGGCATTGCCGGCTTCTTTGGGTTTGTGTCATCGTCCTGTTCCTTCGCGGCTCTTGCCGCGTCGCGTTCGATCCTCGTGAAGGGTGCGCATCCGGTCAATTCGATCGCCTTCCTGATTTCATCGACAAATCTGGTGATCGAGCTTGGAATCGTCCTTCTGGTCCTGCTGGGCTGGAAATTCATGGTGGCAAATTTCATGCTTGGCATCCTGATGACGATCTACGCCTATGCCCTCACCCTGATATGGCTTCCAAGGTCGTTTGTCGAAAGCGCAAAAGAGCATGCGGAGAAGGCCCAATCCGACGAAGGTATGGACAGGGACCAGACCATGAAGGGTTCGTTCCGCGACAAACTGCTGTCCCGCGAAGGATGGGACCGGATCGCCCGCGCTTTCTTCATGGAATGGAAGATGGTCTGGAAGGAGATCCTCTTCGGCTTCACGGTCGCGGGTTTCATTTCCGTCTTTGTGCCGCAGAGCTTCTGGAACGCGATCTTTCTGGTCGGAGATGGCGGTGCGCAGGACGCGCCGGGCTTCCTGATCGTTCTTGAAAACGCGCTGGTGGCACCGGTCGTGGCCTTCTTCACCTTCATCGGGTCGATGGGCAATGTCCCCCTGGCTGCGATGCTCTGGTCGCGTGATGCGTCGTTCGGAGGCGTGATCGCCTTTCTCGGAGCCGATCTTGTTGCTGCCACGGTGATATGGGTGCACGCAAAATATTACGGCTGGCAGTATGCGCTCTATCTTTCAGGCTTGCTGTACCTGTGCATGGTCGCTGCGGGAATTACGGTGCATTACCTGTTCGCTCTCGTAGGGATGATCCCGACCGAGCGGCCTTCGCTTCAGGAAATGGTCCGGTTCAGCATCGATTACACGTTCTTCCTCAACCTGATCTTTCTTGTCATCGGGTCAGCACTGATCTGGCTTCACATCAGGAATGCCGAGGAAGACTAACCGATTGAGGCCAAGAATGGGAAGGTTCCCAGAAGCCAGTAGGCAAACCGGGACAATTGGCCGGTCATGATGGCAACGCCCATGATGATCATGGCGACGCCCGCGCCCTTGTAGAGCCAGCGACCGGCTTTGCCGATCTGTCTGACCCGTGCGGCGATGGCGTCGGTGAACAGCGCGGCCAGCAGGAACGGCACGCCCAGCCCTGCGGAATAGATCGACAACAGCCAGATGCCGTCCGACATACCGCCGGATGTCGAACTGAGCGTCAGGATTGCGCCGAGGATCGGCCCGATGCAGGGCGTCCATCCAAAGGCGAAGGCCAAGCCCAGGACGTAGGCTCCAAGCGGGCGACCCCCCGGAATGTCGAGTGTGAAGCGGGTGTCACGCGAGAACGCTTCCAGACGGAAGGCACCCAGCATGACCAGTCCGAACAGGATGATGATCGCCCCGCCCAGATAGTTGAGCTCAGTGCGCCAAGTCAGCAGCAACGACCCGAGCGCGCTGGCCCCGGCCCCCAACGCGACAAAGACCGTGGAGAACCCCAGAACGAAGCAGGTGCTTAGCCCAAGTGCGTTGGCGCGCGCCCGCAGGCCGACCGATCGCGTCGTTCGCAAATCCGGCTGGCCTGCGATGTAGGAAACATAGCCCGGAACCAGTGGCAGGACGCAGGGTGACAGGAAGGAAATGGCCCCCGCCAGAAAGGCCGCGAAGATGCCGATGCCGGAAATATCCATCATGCTTTATGCTCGGCGCTGAAGGGTCGCGCCGCCCACCAGAAGGCAATCAGCGGGATTACGATCCATTGCAGCACGGGCGACAGCCCTGCATCGAGGACCGGAATGATCGGCATCAGGTCCGAATAGGCCCAAGCCGCGCGGATCACGATGTTGAGCCATTCGCTGAACAGCGTATATCCCAACCCGAACACCACCGTCAGGACGGTTACCGAGCGTCGTGTCGGATTCACGAAGGGCCAGCTGCGGCCCGTCAGCATCAAGGCAAGCATCAGCGCGCTCATGGCAATCAGGATGTCGCCACCCGTGCAATGAACCGCAGCGAAGATGATCTCACCCCAGGTGCCCTCGTTCCAGATCGTGTAGAGCGGCAAGTGGGCGAACTCCCAGATCAGATTAGCCGGGATGATCACCAAAAAATACCGACGGAGTGCTGTCAGGGAAATTCCATCCGGCGCGGACTGCATAACGCCAATCGCGATATCGCTCATTGAAACGCCCCCGTCAGCCGATCCCACCAACCGCGTTCGCGACGTCGGTGCTGGGCCTTGTTGATCAACTCGCTGACATAGAGGATCAGGTTCACATTCTTGAATTCCATGCCATGGAACTTTGCGGCGAACCGCCCCCCGATATCCACGACATGGGTGACCGCACCGTGCATCATCATGTCGCTGTCGGTGGTCATCGTGAATTCTAGCCCATAGTCCCGCGCCAGAAGGCGCGTCGCGTCCTCAGCCTGATCAGGCCGTTTGGTCAGAATGACCCAGTTGGTCGGATCGAACCCATGCCGGTCCCCGTACCCGCGCAGAACGTCAGGCGTGTCATTCACGGGATCGGTTGTGATCGAGATGAATTGCACCAGATCCCTCATCGGCCCGTCGTTGATCGAAGCCTGGACCGCCGCGATCTTTTCCGCATGGAGCGGGCAGATATCCGGGCAGTTGGCGTAGATGAAATGCAGGATGACAACCTTGTCGCTGAAATCGGACAGGCGCACAGAATTGCCCTCCGCATTCTGCAACTCGAAATCCGGGGCCTGTGCTGCGTCGATGGCCTGGAAATATGGCTCCATCTCGAACATCCGCGCATCCAGATTTTCACCCGGATGATCGGCGGAGGCCGCAGAGGAGATCGTGGCCGCAAGTGTCGCCAAGGCGGCGCGCCGGGTTAGATAGATAATCAACTGCATCACCTTTCGGATTGATCGGGCTTGCCACCACCCGCATCGTTGCATTTCCCGCCGGACCCGCCCTTCATGCACAGACCAAGCCCGCACATCGCGGCACAGGGTGCCAGCGAGACCAGGACAGGCGCGAGACCGATCGCGGTGAGCCATCCCCAGTTCAGGGCCATGCCGCCGCCCATCACGGTTGCCGCACCGACGAACAGCAATCGTCTGCGCATCAACCACCGGGTCCGTTTGCCAGCGTTTTCGATGCCGACGGCGCCCGCATCGTTGGAAGATGATATGTCGGTCATCCGGAAACTCCTTTTGAAGTTTGAGGACCGGTCATTCTGATAACTGAAAGGTCAAAAGCGGGTGTTACTCTTTCGAAGGTACTCATTGGATGAACCCTTGCAAAAAGGACGCCATCTCGGGCTCGTCCCATTCGGCAGGGCCGACCAGCCGTCCCAGTTCCTGCCCCTGCGCGTCGATCAGGATCGTCGTCGGCAGGCCGACGGTGCGCAGCGCGGTCATCGACAGCATGGTCTTGTCGACATACATCTTGAGACTGCTGACACCGATCTCGTCGTAGAACCGCCGCACCACGGGCGACCCCGCCCTGTCGATGGACAGGGCGACAACCTCGAAGCGGTCGCTGCCAAGTTCCGCCTGGAGCGCATCCAGCGTCGGCATTTCCTCACGGCATGGCACGCACCAGGTGGCCCAGACGTTCAGGAGGATCACCTTGCCGCGAAAATCCTCCATGTCCCCACGGCTGCCGTCCTCGGTCTCGTAGCGCACATTGATCACCGGCTGCGGCGTGTCGTGCAGTGCGAAGCCTTGCGGCCCGGCAAACGCAGCGCCGACGGACAATGCCCAGACGAGCAGCGCCGTTTTTAGATATTTCATGGCGTTGGCTCCTTGCCAGCTTGGGTTTTCAGATCACGGACGATCGGCAAAAGGGTTTCCTCCAGAATCGCTCGCGTGATGGGGCCGACATGGCGGTAGGCAATGGCGCCGTCGGACGTGATGACATAGGTTTCGGGCACGCCGTAAACGCCCCATTCGATGCCAGCACGTCCGTCGATGTCGGCCCCGATGCGCGCGTAGGGATCGCCCAATTCGTCGAGCCAGGCGCGCGCCTGCTCGGGTGGGTCCTTGTAGTTGATCCCGTAGAGCGGCACCTCACCGGTGGCGCTCAGCTCCATGAACAGCGGGTGTTCGGCCCGACAGGGCACACACCACGAGGCAAAGACGTTCACCAGCGAGACATGGCCGATCAGGTCCTGCGTCGAAAGACCTTCCTCGCGGCCGAGCACCGGAGCAAGCGCAAACTCCGGCACAGGTTTGTCGAGAAGCGCCGATGGCAAGTCGTCGCCGCCCCTGAAAAGCCCCCAGCCGAACAAGACCATGAGGGCAAAAGCTATCAGCGGCACCAGCACAAACCCGGAGATCCTGCGCCGCGGTACGGGGTCGATTTTGCTGACGACCTCTTGCGTCATGGCTGCACCTGCTCATCCGCAAGGGTACGGCTTTCCTGCGAAGCGCGGATCCGATCGGGCCATGTGCTCTTGATGTAATCGATGATCGCCGTGATCTCTTCATCCGTCAGCACCTCCTTGAAACCGGGCATGTCGCTTTCATAGCCATTCCCGACAATCGCCGCCGTTCCGCGCTTCACGATGTCCAAAAGCACGCGGTCCGTATGGTGCCAAGTATGGCCCGAGGCGTCATGCGGCGGGGCAGGCAACCGGCCGTTCGGCAATCTGGAGCGCCAATCGGGCTGCCCCTCCAGGTTTGCGCCATGGCAACTGGCGCAATTCTCCTGATAAAGGCGTTCGCCCGCGAGCGAGTCATCCTGCGCCGAAACGGGCAAGACCGTTGCAGCCAGCAAAAGTGCTGCGAGCCTAATGGTAATTTTCATGTCGCTTGTGCCTTCTTCTGGCTATCCAAATACAACGAGAGTGCGACTATCGATGCCACGACAAGCAGGACGGACGCCCCCAGACCAATCCCCATCGACAACAGGCCGTCGCCGTTGCTGTCGCCCTCATTCCGCATCTTGGCGCATTTCTATTTTCCGCTGTCCGAGCGGATGTATTTGACCAAGGCGATTGCCGCGAGCACCAGCACCGCCACGATGAGTAACCAAACCAGTCCCATCGCGATCATCATGCCGCCACCCATCATTCCACCATCCATCATCATGCACTTCATCCTTTGTTTTCCCTTGAAACCGGTCAGGCACGGGATCGCACCAGACCGCGCAATTGATCATTCGACCGCATAGACGGTCGGGTTCACACCTTCTTCGACGGTGTAAATCTTGAACGGTTCCTGCTTCGCGCCCCCCATACCCGGCGATCCCAACGGCATGCCGGGAAGTGTCAGACCGGCGATGTCCGGGCGCTCATCAAGCAACTTGCTGACGACATCAATTGGCACATGACCGCTGACGACGTAGTCACCCAGAAAGGTCGTATGGCAGCCCTGGAAATCGTCCGGGATACCTGCATCACGGCTGATCTGAGCAAGATCATGGGTCGGCTTTACCTCGACCGTGAAGCCATTCTCGCGCAGGTAGTCCGCATAGCTCTCGCAGCATCCGCATTGCGGGTTCTTGTAGAGCGTGGCCTCTTGCGCTGCGGCAGGCGCGGCATTCAGGCTCATTGCAAAGACAGCGGCAGCACCTGCGGTGCCAAGACTGGCAAGTCCAATTAGTTTCTTCATCGGTTCTTTCCTTTCGTGGTGATCGTTACGTGAGATTGTTTCAGGTTTTGGTCGTGCCAGGATCGACACGTATGATGCCCATCATGCCGGCCGCCTGGTGTTCGAGGATGTGACAATGGAACATCCAGTCTCCCGGATTGTCCGCCACGAAGGCGATTTCGACCCGTTCCTCGGGTGCCAACAGGACGGTGTCCTGCCATTCGCGATGCCGTGTCGGTTGTCCGTTCCGTGCGATCACACGGAACGAATGTCCATGAAGATGCATCGGGTGATGCCACGCGGTGCGATTGTCCATCTGGAGCACATGCGACGTGCCCTGCTGCAGGAGCAGCAATGGATCCATCATGTGCCCCGTTGCTGCTTTGCCGTTGATGAACCACATGTTGCCTTCGCGCATCTGCTCCATCATGGACCCCATGCCGCCGCCCATCATCATCTGCCCCATCATGCCGCCGTTGAAGACGATCTGATGCCGCGTGGCGGCTTGCATATCGGGTTCGGCCAGCGGGTTGGGAGGCAGCGCCATCGACCAGTCCGGGACCGCGTCCCGTAACCGATCCGGCCCGTAGGCGAGATCGACCAGACGGTATTCCAGATCCCTGTAGAAGACATCGGTGATGGTCAGGCTCTCTCCGGGCTTGCCGATCATATCAATCACCAGATCGACACGCATGGCCGGACCGACCACCACGATGTCATCGACTGGTACATGAGGTGATACGGGTTGACCGTCCAGAGCGACCACGACCGGCGCAAGACCACTGAAATTCAGCCCGAAGATCCGGGCATTCGCCGCGTTGATCAACCGCAGGCGGATGCGTTCTCCGGATCGCACGGAGATGCGTTCCGGCATCTGGCCGTTGATGGTCACGGAATTGCCGATGCGGCCGCCGTGCATGGCGTCGTGACGGCTTCCGAAGTCCCCGGCAATCTGTCCTTCTCGGGTCATGCGCCAGTCGTCCAGCATCCAGGTCAGGTCGCGATCCACACGGATCGGGTCCGCCTCCTCGACGATCAGCGGCCCGTAAAGGCCGCGGCCGACCTGTTCCGAACTGCGCTGGTGCGGGTGATACCAGAACGTACCTGCGTCCAGCGCATCGAATTCGTAGAGAAACTCGCCACCGACCGGGATCGGGTCCTGTGTCAGGAACGGCACGCCGTCCATCGCATTGGGTGTGCGAATGCCATGCCAGTGGACCGTCGTCCCTTCATTTAGCCCGTTCTGGGCCAGAACCCGAATTCGGTCTCCCTGCCGCACCCGGATCTCGGGGCCGGGGAGGGATCCGTTGTAGCTCCAGACGTCGGTAGAGCCGTAGGGTGCCGGTCGCAGGGCGGCTTGTCCGGCCGCAGCGCGTAGCAAGAATGGGTCCTCTGTCGGACCTGCCATCGCTACTCGTGCCGGTGACAGAGCGGATATGGCCGTGAAAGCGGCACCGGTGCACAGCACGTGCCGCCGTGAAATCAGTCTGTTGAGGGTCATTACTTCTGCCTTGATCTGAAAGGGTCGCACTCAGCCAGCTTCGGCCAAGGCAACGGTCAGGCCCCGCAACAAGCGAGGCCGTTATCAGGTTCAGACAGGCAGCTTGGGAGGAAATGGATCAAGGGAGGGAACCGCGCCAATCAGGATCACAGGTCCCGCGACCGGGATGACAACACCGAAGGCCATCTCAAGCGTCATCGCTGACGTACGAGCTACGATACCGGCCGTACTTCCCGCGCCACAAGGGACTGTACACCCACCCTCGCAGGATATCCCGTCAGCAAATCCGATCGGATCGCATCCGCCGCAATGGTCGTCCCCGCTTTCGGCGCCCACCATCTGAGCCATTGCTGCCTCAGCCGCATTCACTGCCGATACATCCGGCGCAACCACGGCACCGAAGCTCAATGCAAGAATCAAAATGAGGCGGAAAACGCGGATCATGCGATCCTTATGCAAGCTTCCAGTAGGGGGAGGTCAAGAAGTATCCCGTAACATAGGCGTGACATTGCCACGCGGGTACTCACTGATTGGCCAAAAGATGCCCGAGGTTGATTTCAGGGGAAAATCGGAGGCGAGACTGCGGACTCATCCAAGGTCTTTTTCGGAGCCAGGCAACCACCCGCATCTTTTCATGCGGGTGGCTGCCCTTGTGTCAACTTGCGTCTTTGAATTCGGTGTATTCGCCGCGCACCTGGACAGTCACGGTTGCGGGCTGGCTGTCCCGATTCCGCCAGAACCATCCGTGTTCGCCGTCGAAGGCGGCGACGATCTCGCCTTCGTCGCCCGTCGAACCGCGGCCCTTTTCATAGGTCACCGAATTGCCGCCGCCGTGGCCGTGCATGTCAAAATTCACCCGACCGCCATCGACCAGCATTCGGTATTCCACCGTCTGGCCCTCTTCCATGACCAGCTTCCACTCGGCACTGTCGCCGGGTGCAAGCGTAAAGGTGGTTTCGTCACGCCAGATTTCGGCCTCCTGTGCATATGCCGTGCCGACAAAAAGTCCAAAGATATCGTTCATAAGGCTCGACTGCTCTTCGGCTTCGATCTCCAGCAGCCTGTCGGCTTCGGCCTCCTCCGCAAGCTGGGCTTTGATCTCACCCATCTCGCCCAGCCCGAGAACCCCGCCGATCCCGGTCGGGTCGATGTTGTATTCGGCAGGCAGCACGACGGTCACAAGGATCGCAACGGCGCTGGCCGCCGCAATGGCGGTGGAACGGATAAGCTGCGCGGAGCTGGGAAGCTCATCAAGGCTCGGTTTTTTTGCGTTAAACATTTTGGTCTCCTAAATTCTCAGGTGGCTACGAAGTAGCCGGTGATTTGCAGGCCCATGAGGATGAATCCCATGGACATCATGACGACGTTGGCGGTGTAGGCTTGGCGGAAGAAGTTTGGGGATTTCCGCCAGAACCCCATGACAATGAGGATCACGGCAAGCGCCATGATCTGGCCAAGCTCGACGCCCACGTTGAACGCCAGAAGATTGGCCAGCAGCCCGTCCGAAGCGATTTCATAGTCTAGGATTTTCGTGGCCAGGCCCGTGCCGTGGAAAAAGCCGAAGATCAACGTTGCGGCCTTGGTGTTCGGCTGGAACCCAAACCAGCGCTGATACGCCCCGAGATTATCGAGCGCCTTGTAGACGACCGAAAGGCCGATGATCGCGTCGATGATGTAGGCGTTGATGCCCCAGCCGAACCAGACACCGGCCAGCATCGTGGTCGAGTGCCCGAGGGCGAAGAGGCTGACATAGATGCCTACATCCTTCATCTTGTAGAGGAAGAAGACGACGCCGAGCAGGAACAGGATGTGATCGTATCCCGTGACCATGTGTTTGGCGCCGAGATACATGAAGGGGATGATGTTCACCCCCCAGATTTCCTGGATATAGCCTGCGTCACCTTCTGTGACGGCATGGGCAAGAGCGTTTTCCGCACCCAGGACGAGCGCCGAAAGGGCAATGAAGGACAGGATCACGATCCGGCGTATGCCGGGATCGGTCCAGCCCTGGTGGACTGTATTCATGGATTGAACTCCGCATATGTGTTGATGATCGAATGCAGCGCGCTGTTGGCACGCAGTCGATCAGACGCGCGGAGGTCTTTCGATTTGGTATGTCTGTAAGGTGTTCGACGTGGCCGAACTCAACGGCCATGCGGCTCTGTAAATATCGAGCGGGTGCGGCGATCGGTCGGGGCCAGGCACGACCGCCTGACTG
The DNA here is from genome assembly GCF_052119585.1 of Pseudogemmobacter sp. W21_MBD1_M6. Taxonomy (NCBI): domain Bacteria; kingdom Pseudomonadati; phylum Pseudomonadota; class Alphaproteobacteria; order Rhodobacterales; family Paracoccaceae; genus Pseudogemmobacter; species Pseudogemmobacter sp. W21_MBD1_M6. The sequence continues at coordinate 123,436 of NZ_JBGQOJ010000009.1, forward strand.
TGATCGTGATCGACGCTGTCATGGCTGTGTCCATGCATGGCCCAAGCAAGGTCTTCTTCCAGTCCATGCGAATGACCGTGCTCAGCAACCATTTCTGCGTGCTCTTGAAGGACGCCGATGACTGAGGGTGCGTGCGAGGTTGCGGGCACCACAGACCAGAGGAGTACGGCCAAACATAAGAGTGTCGCAAACGCGGCGTTTACAATTGTCCTCAAGGTATCCATAGGATCTGCCCGTCTGCCCGTCTCTAGCGTGGTGCGTCGTGGCACCATCTTGTTCTATCCTCCCGGGGGGGATAGAACTACTTTATGACTAAACATCCAGTCCATGCAACCCATCCCGCCCTTGTCGCCCGGCTGAAACGCGCTGACGGCCATTTGCGCGCCGTGATCGAAATGATCGAGGCGGGCAAACCCTGTCTGGAGATTGCTCAGCAGATGCAAGCGGTCGAAAAGGCCGTGACGAACGCCAAGCGTGCGCTGATCCATGATCACATGGACCATTGTATCGATGTTGAAAGTTCTGAAACTGATCGCGCCGAGTTGCGGGCGATCGCCCGATATCTCTGAGGCTGACCATGCTCGATATTCTCTCCGACCGCACTTATCGGCACCTGTTTCTGGCACAGGTCGTAGCCCTTCTGGGTACCGGACTCGCCACAGTCGCACTCGGCCTGCTCGCCTTTGATCTTTCGGGCGACGGGGCGGCGCTGGTCCTCGGCACAGTCTTCACCATCAAGATGGTTGCTTATGTGGGCATCGCGCCCATTGCAGGGGCTTTCGCAGACCGCGTGCCGCGCCGCGCGCTTCTGGTGACGCTCGATCTGGTGCGTGCCGGTGTCGCGCTCGCACTGCCCTTCGTGACCGAGGTCTGGCAGGTCTACGTCTTGATCTTCCTTCTTCAATCGGCTTCCGCCGCCTTCACGCCGACCTTTCAGGCGACGATCCCGGACGTTCTGCCCGAAGAGGCGCGCTATACCCGCGCGCTGTCGCTGTCGCGGCTGGCCTACGATCTGGAAAACATCGTCAGCCCGACGCTGGCGGCCCTTCTGCTCGCGGTGATGTCCTACAATTCGCTTTTCCTCGGCACGGTCCTCGGTTTCGCCGCATCGGCCATTATGGTTGTTTCGGTCGTGCTGCCCAGTCCCCGCCCATCCGAGCCGCGCGGTGTCTATGACCGCACTACGCGCGGCATCCGCATCTATCTGGCCACGCCCCGCTTGCGCGGGCTCTTGGCATTGAACCTCGCGGCGGCGGCGGCAGGTGCGATGGTGCTGGTCAATACCGTCGTTCTTGTGCGCGGCTCGCTCGGCCTTTCGGAAAGTGCTCTGGCCTGGACGATGTTCGCCTTCGGCGCAGGGTCGATGATCGCCGCGCTGGTCCTGCCGCGTGTTCTCGATGTGTTGCCGGACCGGCCCGTGATGTTCGGCGGAGCCACGCTGATGGTGGCTACTCTGGTCGGTCTGGCGTTGACGGTCCTTGGAGCGGGCCTTGGCTGGTCCATCCTTCTGACAGCCTGGCTGCTGGTGGGGTTGGGGTATTCCACCGTTCTCACCCCCTCGGGCCGGTTGCTGCGCCGTTCCGCCCACGCCGGGGACCGCCCGGCACTCTTCGCGGCGCAATTCGCGCTGTCCCACGCCTGCTGGCTTGTGACCTATCCGCTGTCGGGATGGCTGCTGACGGTCTATGGTGTCGTTCCCGCACTGATCGGACTGGCCCTCATCGCCGCCTTCGGAATGCTCGCAGCGCTGAAACTCTGGCCGTCTGGCGATCCCGTTGAGCTTGAGCACACCCACGATAATTTGCCACTCGACCATCCCCACCTGAGGGGACATCGCAGGCACAGCCATGCCTTGATCATTGACGAGAGCCATCCTCGCTGGGCCACGCATTTATAGGCCGCAGCAAGAGACGAAGACTGGACACGGGCGGTTCGTTTTTATCCATGCGGACATTCGTGCTTCGAGCAAAATTCATCAAAGTGGGCTCGATGCGCGAATTCTCTGCAAGTTTGGCGGACAGAAGCGTTGACTCTAACATAAACTGTCGGCCCCCCGACAAAGAGCACGGCTTAAGTTGCGACCCTCCACATCCGATACCGCCCCTGCCCTGTCATCTCGTGGATCAGACCACGCGCTTCCATCCAAGCAAGGTTGCGCTGGACGGCAGCCCGGCTGGCGCCGATCAGGGCCTCGGCCATCGGAGCGGACACGAGCGGCCATTCGGTAAGTACCGCGCACAAGGCCGGGGGCGTGCGGCCGGAAAGCGGGCTCATCTCGGCTTCCGCCCTCGCCGACCATGCCTCGATATCATCGAGGTGACGCATTGCGGTCAGGCATGCGGTCTCCATCCCGTCAAGCCAACGAGACAGACGATCAGTGGGTGGGCCACCGGAGCGCAATCCTCCTGCCCCGCCCATGGCCAAAGGCGCGAAGAGCGCCCCCTTGCCCTCACTGGCCACGATCCGTGCGGCTGTGACCGCCGCTTCCATCCGGTCGCCGTGCTGCCCGAGGCCCGCGAGACTCCAGAGATGGAAGCCCATGCAAGCGCGCGTGATTGGGTGAAGATCGGCGGCTTGCGCCATGAGATCGAGCCAACCGCCCGCGCGATCCGCGAACGGTTCGGCTTCAACGCCGAGGTTCTCGGGGTCGCGGCGGTCGAGGAAGGCGGACAGGTCCACTTCCGGTCCAGGGCCGCCTGTAAGACGCCGCACTGCCCATCCGACACGCGCGAGCGCCGCGGCGTCGTCCTGCACGCCGGACAAGCGCATGGATTTCCAGAGCGCCATCCGATCCGGGCCAATTCGGTCGCCTACAAACCAGCTGAGGTCTGCCGCCTCAATCAGCGCGAGCCTGTGCCGCCAACCTTTCGGGCCACGGCGCAGCCGGTCGTCCAGCGCGCCGATCCGGCCAGCCACACGGGCGAGACGCGCGGCATTGCCCGCCTCTGCCTTCCGCCAATCGTCGAGGACTGCGGTTTCACGAAGCTCTGCTCTAGGTCCGGGCGGCAGATAATCTGGCTCCTCATCCATCGGACCGGGCAGGAACCACAGGTCGTCCTCAGACGTCTCTTCAAGCCCCTCCGCATCCACAAGAGGATCGTAAAAAATATCATACTGCATAGATACTTGAGTCTTCATGTATGCAAAATACGGCACTTTTGCATTTTACCAAAGTGTTTTGTCAGAGTGCGCCTGCACACCTTATATAGCACGGGCGCGCGATGGTCTGCGAGAGCTCGCTGATCGCGCTCAGCGTATGGAACCAAGGGTTCTCTGCTGAGCAGCGCCACAGTGCACGCCCTTGCATTCGTTTACAAACGGTCGTTTAGTAATGATATACGAAACTGCAAAAGGCCAGTTTTGATGCCATTGATAGGCTACGCGCGCGTTTCAACAGAGGATCAAACCCCCCTGCCCCAGTCGCAGGCCCTGAAATCAGTTGGCTGCGCCGAGATCCATGAAGAACAGGCCTCTGGCGGCAATCGTGCGCGGCCAGTCCTCGCGCGGGTGCTGGAGCGCGTGGCCAAGGGCGACACGCTGGTCGTCGTTCGGATCGACCGCCTGGCGCGGTCGTTGTCGCATCTGCTGGAGGTGATCGAGCGACTCGAGGCCAAGGGTGCTTTCTTTCGTTCCATTCAAGACCCCATCGACACCGGATCCCCGCAGGGCAAGTTCACTTTGCAAGTGCTGGGGGCTGCGGCCGAGTTTGAGCGCGCCCTTATCCGGGAACGAACCAAGGCCGGCCTCGCCAGCGCGCGCACAAAGGGCCGCGTGGGCGGGAACCCTGGGCTGCGGGCCAAAGACCCAGCCGCTCTTCGCAAGGTGCGGCTGGCGCGACAGGACGGCTACATGGAGCGTCTGAACGAGACGGCACAAGATTGGGTGCCCCATGTGCGCCGATTGCGCCCCGACTTGGCCTGGGAAGACGTTGTGCGCATCATCAACGGCCCCTTGCCCGAGGCGCGTCGCTGGACCCAAAGCCGTCTCTTGCGCGCTGTGAAGGCCTATGTCCGCGACGGCTTCCTGCCTGCCGAGGTGCTGGCCCGCGCCGGGCGCCGCGAAATGGACGACCGCCTGCCCGCCATCATTGCAGGTATCAAGGGCGCAGATCCCAACATCACGCTTCAGGCGATCTGTGATCGGCTGCAGGCGATGCGCGAACGCACGCCCCGCGGGCGCACAAGCTGGCAGCCGTCATCGGTCAAGATGCTGTTGGAACGGGCCGAGAGGCTGGGCTTGCTCGACTGAGATCCCCGAGAATCGCCCATCCGATTCTGCCGGCTGATTTCTGTACGCACTCACAATACATCTTGTGGTCACTTTATAGCTGGCAACGAGGTGTTGAAGTATAGTGAGAGCGTAGTCGCCCAAGACGCTGATTTTTAACAGTTTACCGTCGACAGAAATCGGTGCCTTCAACGCCCCCAGGCCGTTCAACGGTTTGGTCTGGATTTATCCACAATATCTGTTAAGCTTTGCAAAACAATAAAGACTTGAGGGCAGTGATGAACGGGATACGGGCCTCCCAGAGATTTGAAGTCATGTCCAAGCGACTTGGTAGTCGGTTGCGTGAACATGCGCAGGAAACCTTCCCACCGGACGCTCAGAAGGGCCTCCGCCGCTTCGCCATGCGGGAAGCGGCTGAACTTCTTCGCATTAATCAGAACACCTTCCGCCATCATGTGTCAAACCTCGAAGGCTTCCCCGAAGGTGTTCTGGAGGGCGGCAACCGCCGTAGCTTCTCTGCAGAGGAGATGGTCGAGGCACAACGCGTACTTCTCGAGACTGGAAGGATCAAGCCAGAAGAACACCCGCACAGAAGACCGGGAGAGGCTTGTCAGGTCTTGACGATCTTCAACCTGAAGGGTGGTTCGGCCAAGACGTCATCTGTTGCCCATGTAGGGCAACTACTGGGTCTGCGCGGCTACCGGGTCTTGCTGATCGACCTCGACAGCCAGGCAAGTCTGACAAACCTGTTCGGGGTTACTCCCGAGCTCGATCCGGATATGCCGACTTCATACGATCTTATCCGATCCGACGATCCATTGCCCGCAGCAGAGATCATTCGCAAAACGAACTTCCCGACCGTGGATCTGATCCCGGCATCCATGGACATCATGGAGTACGAGTTCGAGGTCGCCTTGAGCTTCAGACACGGCGCCACCACGTTCCATAGCCGCATCCGGGAAGCGCTTGAGCCCGTCCTCAACCGATATGATGTGGTGATATTTGACACCCCACCGCAGCTGAACTTCTCTGTGATCTCTGCCCTCTTTGCATCGACCGGGGTCCTGATCCCGCTCAACGCGTCGATGCTCGATGTCATGTCGCTGGCGAGCTTTCTGGGCATGGCGAGCAACCTGATGGGCGTCGTCGAGGCACACGCCCCGGAACATGGACTGAACTTCGTGCGAGTTCTGATCACACGCTACGAAAATACGGATGGTCCGCAGGTGCAGATTTCGTCTCTGCTTCGGACAGTCCTCGGGGATGCCGTGCTGTCTGCCGAGTTCCTGAAATCAACAGCCGTGGGTGATGCTGCGAACACCCAGCAGAGCATCTTCGAGGTCGAACCTCGCGACGTGAACCGCAGAACTTACGAGCGCGCGATCGAGTCCGTCTCGCGCGTGACCGACGAAGTCGAACGCGAAATCCTGAAAGCATGGGGGCGTAGCCATGGCGCGTAAGGTCTTCGGGGACTCACTCAAGAACGCGATGGGCAAAACGCCGCCTTCGGACGACGACCTGGATGTGAAGCGAACGAGCCCGACTGTAGCTCGCGCACAAGCATCCGTGCTCGAAGAGGATAAACACGCCACGCGGCTGATCGACCCGACCGCCATACAGATGTCCGCGGTCATGGACCGCATAGATCCAAGCGATGGTCTGGATGAGCTTGTCTCGTCGATCCGCGAGCACGGTCAAAAGGTTCCAGTGCTGGTTCGCCGAACCCAAGACGGTGCGCTTGAGATCGTCTATGGACGCCGTCGGCTTCTCGCTTGTCGTCAACTTGGTCAGAAAGTGCGCGCGACGGTCATGGAGATGACCGACGAGGAAGCTCTCATTGCCCAAGGCGTAGAGAATAATGCGCGTCAAGACCCATCGTTCATCGAAAGGGCTCTGTTTGTCGCCGGGATCATTCGAGAACTTGGGAAAACCGACGAAACGCGCAAAAACGCTCAAACGATCGCGTATCGGGCACTTCAGATCGATGAATCGCTCGTCTCGCGGATGAACCGTATCGCTACGGGCATCCCGATGGAACTGATCCAGGCTATCGGACCTGCACACGGCGTTGGTCGACGGGTTTGGGAAAAGCTTTTCAGGCTTTGCGAGAAAGACGTCGCGAGAGCCCGAGAAGTTGCCGGCGAAATTCCTCGCAACAAACCGGGCCCCGACCGTCTCGAAGCGGCGGTTACCTTGCTGACAGCCACCAAACCTTCGACGCAGAAGACACATCCCAGCGAGCGCGTGAAGATCGGCCGAAAGGGCAACCGCATCACCATCGATGTGGACGCTGATCTTGTCCCTCGCGTTGAGGAGGCAGTCCGGAAACTGGTCACGGAGCTTCTTGACCGCGGTCAAGACAGGCCAGAGTGACGACCCCGTGTCTTGACCGCGGTCAAGACATCAAAAGCAACGAGCAGAAAATGAAAGGAGGACCGGCTAGAAAAAGAAAGACCCCCCGAAAGCGGTGCTTCCGAAGGGCCTCAATCAGTCTCGACACCTGATTGATACCCCCAAAACGAATCGATTTCAACACCGCTCGCGGTGAACTGGGAAGCTTTTTCTTCCGAAACACCATGAGACATGCAACTGAAACAACAACCGCCCTGGCGGAACGGACATCTCTGCCCTGCCCTAACCCCTATGAGCTTCTGGGCCCGGTTCGCGTTCTGAGGAAGGAGCTCGGTCTCACAACCAATGATCTCGCCGTTCTGACCGCGCTCATTAGCTTCCTACCCCGCAAAGAACGTGAGATTCAGGCCAGCCCGCGACTTACGCTCACTGTCGTGTTCCCATCGAACGCTTCTCTGTCAGAGCGCGCCAATGGACTCGATGAGAGAACACTTCGACGCAGCCTGGGACGACTCTCAGCTGCTGAACTGATCGAACGCAAGAACTCAGCAAATGGCAAACGCTTCCCGCTGCGGTATGGAGGCGTTATCAGAGATGCCTTCGGTATCGACCTGAAGCCCTTAATCCAGAGGTACGGCTCGCTCGCGACACAAGCCTTGCAGCTCACCGAAGACCGCGAGCGCTTGCGATCACTGAAGGCTGAGGCATTGGCCCTACGTGCTTCGCTACTCCAACAGACACGCTTCGATGAAGCAAAGTTCTCTACCCTCAACATAATCAGAAATGTCCTGCGGCGAGCAACATTAACCGTTGATGCAGTCCTGAGCGTTATCTCGGAACTTAGAGCCCTCGGAGCCAATACCGACGCAAGCTACGGTGAACACCATGCCACAGGAAAAGCTGGTACCGAAGATAATTTACAAGCTGTCGAACACCGACCTCATACACCAGGTTCCAACGATCTGCCCGCCACAAACGGACAAAATGTCCGGCACATAGAGTCTATAAAAAAAGATATTAAAAAGATTGCTCCCGCTACGGTCAATCGCGGTGAACAACCCGCACAAACCAAACCCACGATGAACCGAGACCCAGCACGGATGGCATGGGAAGACTTCACCCATGTTGCGGGATTTTTCCCAGAACCGCCGCGTACAAGAGAAGCCCTCACCCGCATTCTATACGACCTCGGTCGATTGCTTAGAATAAGCCAAGACGAACTGCGGCATGGCATCCAGAAAGCTGGCGCAGGAAAACTGCTTCTCGTCTTCGACTACCTGATAGCAAGAGCAGACACGATCAAACATCCTGACGCCTATTTTGAAAGGATCCTACGCACACAACTAGCTCCCACATGAGCTTCTTGACCGCGGTCAAGAACCACCCTGAGAGGAAAAGGAGTGTTGGTTTGAGGGTGACGGGAAGTGAAATCGGGAGAGTGGCTTCCGGCGCCCGTCATGGAGAATACCTGATGACCAAAGCTGTCCAGAAAATCACCCTGTCCCCTTCGCGGGATATCCCTTTTGACAAGTTGGTCCTGAGCCAGTCCAACGTACGGCGCATCAAAGCTGGCGTGTCCGTCGAGGAACTGGCCGAAGACATCGCTCGCCGCGGTCTGTTGCAGAGCCTAAGCGTGCGGCCCGTGTTGGCTGACGATGGTACCGAGATCGGCAAGTTCGAGATCCCGGCCGGGGGGCGCCGGTTTCAAGCATTGTCCTTGCTGGTGAAGCAAAAGCGTTTGGCAAAGACCACGCCCATTCCCTGCATCGTGCGCGATGCTGCGTCCGACATCTTGGCCGAGGACGATTCCCTTGCGGAAAACATGCAGCGCGTCGCCCTGCACCCGCTCGACCAGTTCCGCGCATTTGTGGCGCTGCGGGACAAGGGCCAGAGCGACGCAGAGATTGCTGCCGCCTTCTTCGTGACGCCGCAGATCGTGAAGCAGCGCTTGAAACTTGCCTCCGTCGCCCCTGCCCTGCTTGAGATCTATGCCGAGGATGGCATGACGCTGGAGCAGCTCATGGCCTTCACCGTGAACCCTGATCACGCGCGTCAGGTTCAGGTCTGGGATGTGATCCATTCTTCCTGGAACAAGGAGCCATTCCAGATTCGGCGCATGCTGACCGAGACCTCGGTCCGGGCGTCCGACCGGCGCGCGGTCTTTGTGGGTGTTGAGGCCTATGAAGCGGCGGGCGGCACGATGCTGCATGACCTCTTCCAGGGCGATGACGGTGGCTGGCTCGAAGACCCTGCCCTGCTCGATCGGCTGGTGACGGAAAAACTCCAGGCCGAGGCTGAGACGGTTGCGGTTGAGGGCTGGAAGTGGATCGAGGTCGCACTCGACCTGCCCTACGGCTACAGCCACGGGCTGCGGTCTCTGTCTGGTGATCCGGCACCGATGACGGATGACGAAGGTGCGGCCCATGCCAAGCTGCTCGTCGAGTACCGAGCGCTCGAGGAGGAATACGCGGATCAGGATGACATCCCCGACGAGATCGACACGCGGCTTGGCGTTTTGGAAGCGGAGATGGAAAAGATCGAGACCCGGCCATTGATCTTCGATCCCTTGGAAATCGGACGGGCAGGGGCGTTCGTCACGCTCGACCGCTACGGCGCGCTGGCAGTTTATCGCGGCTATGTGCGCCCAGAGGATGAGCCCGTTGACGAGACCGCGGTCCAGGATGGTGCTGATCCTGCGGTGGCGGGGCAGGGGGATGATCGTGATCTCACCGATGGCTATGACAGTGCCGCTCATGCCGGAACCGTCATCATGTCGGGTGGCCAGCCGATTGGCGGCGATCTGCCGGAGGATGAGGATGACGGAGCGCTGAAGCCACTGCCCGAGCGGTTGGTCATGGAGTTGACGGCCCATCGGACGCTTGCGCTACGTGAAGCGATCGGGCGCTCGCCGGATGTCGCGCTGACGCTGCTGCTTCTGAAGCTGGTGACGGACACCTTCCGCACCTCCTCTGCTTCGGGCAGCTGTCTCGAAGCATCCGTGCGTCAGGTCTATATGTCGGCGCAGGCGCCCGATCTGAAAGACAGCGTAGTGGCCAAGCTCGTCGACGAGCGTCATGCGGAATGGGAAGCCGATCTGCCGCTTGGCGATGATGCAGCGCTCTGGGACTATCTGACGGTCCTCGATCAGGGCAGTCGGTTGGCCTTGCTGGCGCATTGCCTCAGCTTCGGCGTCAACGCGCTGCATGAGAAGGTGAACCCGTACGGGGCAGGCATTTCCGCTGGCGGTCTGACCCGGCGGATGGCGCATTCCGATCTCGTGGCGCGTGCCACAGATCTCGACATGGTCGAGGCGGGCTGGGAACCGACCGTCGACACCTATCTCAACCGCGTGCCCAAGGCCCGTATCCTCGAGGCCGTGCGCGAGGCGAAAGGGGAGGGGACTGCCCAACTCCTCGATCACCTGAAGAAAGGCGAGATGGCCAGTGAGGCCGAGCGCTTGCTGAAGGGCAGCGGCTGGTTGCCCGAGGTCCTGCGCCGGAACGATCTCGTGGCGCTGGACGATGAGGACTGTGCCGAAGGGCAGGGGGTGGATGTCGATGTGGCTGACAGCGTCAGTGAGGCTGACCTTCCTGCATTCCTGACGGATGACCTGCCTGCTGAAGGCGCGTCGATGCTGGCCGCAGAGTAACGTGTTCCAGCAGGGGGCGGGGATTCCGCCCCCAATCACCCTATAGTGTAACAATATCAATAAGATGAGTGCGATTACTCGCATTCGGAATGAGGAATCATGTCTGCAACAACCATCATCGACACAGCCCCCCTCGGGGTGCTCATTCGCTACACTGACGGCAGCCCCAAGCCACCGGCACGCTTCACGAAGAAGCTCGCAGCTTGGGAGCGCTCGAACGGTGTCGGCCGTCTTGTGAAAAAGGAACCACCCCGGCCTTACGCGACCTGGACGGCTCCCGCGTCGTTCACGCTGCATGAGGGCAACTTCTCCTCGGACGGAGTGATCCTCGTCACCATCATGCGCAGCCATTCCGCTGACAGCGCCCTCGTCTTCGAGGTGGCCGAAGAACCGAAGCCAGGGCAGGTGCGCGTGCTCCTCGACTTCAGCGGCAACACCGAGCTGCTGCATCTGGCGGAATCCATCACCGCGGCCGAGCTTTGGATCGCCAAGGAAGGATACCGCAATGCGCGACTTGAAATCGTCGGCGATGAAGAGGGCGAAAGGGCAGGGGGCGCGGACCTGGCCGCCTGAGCCCAACTGAAACCGAGGGGCCCGTCCAAGCGCGGGCCTCTCAACCATCACAACCTTGTCCTTTGAGTTCGCGGGGCGCCAAAGGAACCATCCCCAAGGAAGGACGTCTTCAACCAAGCGCCTGCCCGGGAGGCTGGCGGCGTTCCAAACATCAGCGGGACAACCGGCTCCTGACGTTGGGGGACCATCCCCCGCTCGCCATTCCCTTCCTTGGCCCGAATCCCGTCTTCGAGATCAACCCGCGAGGGGTCGGACTACGGGCAAGCCCGTGCCGCCGGATGGATTCGGACGAGCCGAACGCACCCGGTGATGTCAGCCAGTATTCGGGCCTTCGAGGTCCTGTCGCGCGGGGGATGGTCCCCCGCCTCCAAGACAGGAGCCAAACAGATGTCCCGCAAAGATGCACACGCCTTCGCCGCCTCCCTCGCCGCCACGCTCATGGTCTCGATCGTCGTCTTCCAGGCTGGAGATGGAACCTTCGGCGCCGTCCCCGCCGATGAAATCGACGGTGACGAGGTCGTGATCGTCTCGGAGTACGATCCCTTCGGGTGAGGCTTTGGCCTCACTTCCCGAGGGTCCGGGAACGGCGCAGCTGCGCCGCCGGGCCTAACGGCGGCCGCATGGTTGGCGATGTCGATCTGAGGAACGCTGGTGTACCACCTGATGCAGATCGTCGTGCGCATAGGGCGGAAAGCTGACGGACGGCAGTACAGTGTGGCGGCTGCGGCAATTCCGTCGAAGCGGTCGTTATGTACGTCGCAGCTGAGGGCCTGCCCTGCGCCCTGCTGTGGGCCACTGCGCAGATTCTAGGTGCCACCATGCGCGTGCGGTCGGGCCATGTCTTCGAAGATCGGCCAAGTCCTTCCATAATCGGCTAGTTGAGGAGCTGAGCAAACCACGGTGATGCAGCTACCGCGTACATCCCGCTTCAGCCGCGTAATCGCCGCATAGGCCCCAGCCAGATCCTCGGATCGGATGGCCTTGTTCAGATGCAGGACCAACATGCGGCTTTCCCACCCCTTGAAGCTGTGAATGGTGGCGGCCTTGACGCGTGGCTGGCCCAGAAAGAAAGCCATCTTTCGACGATCCTGCTCGAGCTTGCCTTCCGCAAAGATATGCGTGCATGAAACCCCGTAGGGCTCACGATCCAGCTCTTCAACGATCTGCCGCCCCACTTCATGGCTGCCGGACAGCAGGACAATATCCGAATTCGCCAGACCGGAGGCCAGGCCGGTCCGCTTCATCAGATTCAAGACAGAATTGACGCAGGCGTTTACTGCTTCTTGCTCATCACACTGGATCCATCGCAACTCACAAGGATAGTAATCAAGCTCGTCATTCTCCGGTTCAGGGATGATGCGGGTCGCCTCGGGCAAGAGCCGCCTAGCGAAGTCCTGGCTGAGTGCCAAAAGTTTCGGCGGAAGCCGATAGCTAATATCCAGTGTCGCCCACTCGCCCGCGAATCCCGCCCCCGTCATCGCGACCTCCGTCCAGCTTTGCGCTGATCCGTATAGGTCTTGCGAACTATCAGCCACAAGTAAAGCCTCTCCGTCGGGCCGTAGCCCCGCACGCAGCGCATTCCACCAGAGGGGTAGGTAATCCTGCCCCTCATCCACCAAAAGCGCATCGTATTTCTCTTCATCCGTCAAGGCAGCCGCAGCTTTTCGCGCAAGCGTTGGTACCTTATCATTCAAGATCGGCGGCAAAATAGGCTGCAATCTTCTCTGTTCCTCCCGCGCGGGCAACTTCATTTTCTTAATCTTTGCGACCGGCTCCATAATCTCGGCGTAGTCATCGCTGAAGGTTTCAGAGATCTGGCATGTGTCCCGGCACCAATTATGAAAATGCGTGAAGGTCAAAGTACCACCGCGCCGCCCCCCCTTGCGCGCCCGCACCACCAGATCGCGCAGGTAGTGCCAAAGCGTCATATTGAAGGTGACAACCAGCACATCTTTGCCCTCATCAACCAGCTTGGCCGCCTTTGCAGCTAGGACCAAGGACTTCCCCGAACCAGCAGCCCCCTTAAGGCGCCGATAGCCACTTTTTGTCCGTGTTTGCGCCAGTTCGCGCTGCTTTTGATCCATTTCCAGTGGCAATCTCTGGGCCTGAGAGAAGTCGGGTTCGACCAACCACCCCCGCAGATCGTCTGCCAGATCGGGGCGCAGATAGGATTTGCCTTTGCGGGTCAGGAGGGGAAGGAGCGTTTCAACGCAGCCCTCATCCAGCTCACGACGGCCGATGACGGGCCAGTACTCATGGCGCCTGTCTTGCTCTCCCGGGCGCAAGAACGGCTCTTGCAGTTGCAGGACCTTGCCCCGGTCTGCCGCGGTGAAAGCGAGGCCTGCATTGATCGCCCCGAAGCCGTACTTCTCTGCCAAACGCGGGCAATAGACTGAGTAGATCGCTTCCTTGTAGCGCCTGATTTTCGCGAAAGGGTTTTCTACGCGAAAATCACGCCCATCCGCCCCGGTCGCATAAAGCTCTTTCCGCCCACTTCTGTGTTCTTTGACAAAATAGCGCATAGCATCAAGGTTCCAGTCTTTCACCTCGATGACACCGATCCCCAAATTCGGCTCAAGCAGAACGAAATCAGGCTTCAGCCCGTTAAAATGCGGCTGAAGATAAATTTCCCACTCTGGAGGCAACTTGTCATCCAACATGTCAAGCACCCGCAGTTCGCCAGCCGTCAAGGGTTGGCGCAAGTGGAGGTGCTGATCGCGAGGCGGTTCGATAATGCGCATGGCTGCTCTCTTAAGGACGTAGTTCGTCAGAACTATGGTGGGAAATATCGGAGCAACACACGGTGGCGCCGCTCAAGCAGCGGCGACAAGGGCACCGTTTACGCAAGTTAGCCGTCCAGAAGAGCTACTCAGTCGCGCTGGTCGACTCAGAATGGCCGCCATCTCGGCCGCGATAAGCGCAGCGCCTTCGAAGAAGTCGTTCACGCTTGCTTTGGCGGTAAACTCTAGAAACTGCCTTCCCTTCGCATCCTCATCCAACCAAAGATCCACCTGCGGACCCGCCAGGCTTTCGACACTGACCGCCATAGCCTCAATAAGACGCCCAGGATTCGGAAAAACGGGCCTTCCCCAACCATCTCCTGCCGTTGCTGTTTTCAAGGCGCCACCCGTCTGGCCATAGGTCAAGCGCAACAGCGTGTATTTGCCTACTTCGATGCGCCATTGGCGCTTTGCATGGTGAAACTTGGTCGAATCAACAATGCGAACATGCTGGGTCATTATGAAATCTCCACGCTAGGAATTTAATGATATTTGAACGAGGGGCGGCGTCGGCTGCTGACAAGACGGCGTGCGCTGGCATGGTAGCAGGTCACCACCTCGCCCTCATCGCTCACCACCGCTTGCAGCCGCGCAAGACTGCGCAATGTTCCCTCAGGTGCGCCTTCTGCTGCCAATCTGCGCAGGTCCGCTCTTGACAGTTGAACATAAAAGCAGCCTTGGCCCGCATTGTAGGTTCTGCCATGTTCGAGCAGAATGCGCATGGCTTCTGCAGAGACTCCGCGCTGCGCGAGACGGCATATGGCATGCCGGCTGTAGCGATAGGCTGCTTGTACCTGCATTACTCAGCCCCCTTGTCAAAGGCCCGCTTGCTGGCCTGACGATGCCGCTCCAGCTCTAGTAAACGCGCGACCTGTTTTGCCTGTGCTTCTTCGGCCGGATCCGGTTTGCCGAAGAGGTGGAAGTAATAGGGGGAACAACCCTCCTTCAGCGCACGCTTTGCGTTGAAGGTATCGGCATAGACGGCATCGCGCTCCTCGGCAGAAAGACCTTCTGCAACATGTCCCTCCGGCTCAAAGTAGCGCGCGGCCAAGACCTGATACTCTTCGTCCAGCTCAGGGTTGTCGGTCGCATAGGCCGCTTGCCAGGCAGACAGTTTCCGCAAACTTTCCTGACGTTGCTCTGCCAACTTCGCGTCCCGGGCATTCTCCTGGCGCAAAACCTCCTCGACGACCGCCCGCATTCCGAAACGCTCCAGGGTCTCGCGCGCCGGCAGGCGCAGCCGACCGGTCGTAAAATCAGAAACCCTCTTTGCATCTTCTTCTGCAAGAAGGGACAGGATTTCAGGGTCGGCGTTGAAGCCGACGGCCTTCAATGGTGTTCCGGCATCCGGTTCGTACATGGATGTCGCATCCACGATCCCCTTGAGGTCTTGACACAGCCGCCGCAGCGCCACCGCGAAAAGGTTGCGAGGCGCAGCGTCCCGAGGATCTGCCGCAATGCCGAAGCATTTACGCTGGTCAGCGGCGCGCTGATCAAGGTCAAATCCTTCCGCTTCCTCAGCATTTCCGCCGATGTGCACATTCAGACCGGCCTTCTTTGCAGCCCGCCACGCGTCCAGATCCTGCTCCGGGACCCGAAGGGCATGGCCGGCCAGGATGGAGAAGAGAACGGGGGCAATCTCGATAATGTCGCGCTGCGTCACCGCGTAGCGCAACCCCATCACCTCGAAGGCATTGTACGAGGCAACCGAAACAGAGGCGTAGATG